>NZ_BTPT01000046.1:0-246919 GCF_054408565.1 Vallitalea sediminicola | reverse complement strand
AAAAACTATATATATACCGCTTTTGTTTCCCTTAGCTAACGGCAATTTATGAATAACTGATATTATTAATAATTGAAAAACTATTAGCATTATAAGTTTTTCAATTATTACCTTCTATAATATTATCTATTATTTCCCATAGAGCGTCTTTTCCTTGTTTTGTGGATGCAGAAAAGGGAACTATTTTGTTGCGATCTTGGATTCCTAGAGATTTTTTTATAACACTTACGTGTTTGTCTATTTGGCTTCTTTTTATTTTGTCTAATTTGGTAGCAATTACAATTGGCTCTAAGCCGTTATACACAATCCAATCGTATAACATTTTATCGTTACTATTGGGTTCATGTCTTATATCCACTAGTAATAGTATTTGTTTTATTTGTTTCCTTTTATTAAGATAACTTTCTATGAATTTTCCCCAACGTTCACGTTCTGATTTGGAAACTTTTGCATAACCGTATCCAGGTAAATCTACAAAATAGATTTTGTCTTCAATGTTGTAGAAATTGATAGTCTGAGTTTTTCCAGGTTGGGATGATGTTCGTGCATAGGATTTTCTATTGATCAATGCATTAATCAGTGAAGATTTACCTACATTTGATTTTCCAGCGAAAGCTATTTCAAAAAGACCTGTATCAGGAAATTGAGATGGATTTCCTGATACAACTTCTAGGTTTACATTGTTTACATTCATATTATCTCCTGCCTCTTAATTAGTATTTAGTATGGCTTCATTAATAACTTCATTCATGTTAGTAACATAAATGATTTCCAGACCTTTGGTAATCTCTTTATCCACTTCAGATATATTTTTAATATTATCTTTTGGAATTAAGACTTTTTTAATACCTGCTCTTTTGGCTGCTAAAAGTTTTTCTTTTAGACCTCCTATTGGTAGTACCCGTCCTCTAAGCGTTATTTCCCCTGTCATGGCAACATCATTTTTGACAGGTTTGTTGGTAAGTGCTGATATCATGGCAGTCGCCATAGTAATCCCTGCCGAAGGTCCATCTTTTGGTACAGCTCCTTCAGGAATATGAATATGGATATCAGTATTCTTATAAAAATCTTCATCAATCTCTAATTCCTTTATTTTGGAACGGATATAACTTATACCTGCTTTAGCAGACTCCTTCATTACATCTCCTAATTGACCTGTTAATTCGAATTTGCCAGTACCTTTCATAGTATTTACCTCTATAGAAAGTGTATCACCACCAACAGCGGTCCAAGCTAGACCTCTTACTACACCAACTTGAGATTTATCTGCTATCCTATCAAAAGTATATAATGGAATTCCCAAATATTTTTCAATGTTTTGCTCTGTAATTTTTATTGATGGCTTACTATTAACCAACACTTCTTTGGCAGCTTTTCTGCATATTTCTCCGATTCTTCTTTCTAAGTTTCTTACACCAGCTTCTTTTGTGTAACTACTTATCAGTGTTTTTAGAGCATTATTACTTATTGATAATTGACCTTCTTTTAGACCATGTTTCTCCCTTTGCTTAGTGATTAGATGTCTATTAGCTATATGCATCTTTTCATTAGCAGTATAACTTGTGACTTGTATCAGTTCTAACCTATCTAGAAGTGGTCTAGGTATAGTTTGTATAGAGTTAGCCGTAGCAATAAACAATACATCGGATAAATCAACTGGCAACTGTATATAATGGTCTCTAAACTTATTGTTTTGTTCAGAGTCAAGTACTTCTAATAATGCTGATGAGGGATCTCCTCTAAAATCAGAACTCATCTTATCAATTTCATCAAATAGCATCAATGTATTACTTGAACCAGATTGCTTTAGACCATTAACAATACGCCCAGGCATAGCTCCAATATAAGTTCGTCTATGTCCACGTATTTCTGCTTCGTCTCTTACTCCACCCAAAGATATTCTCACATAATTTCTATTTAAAGCTTTTGCAATTGATTTAGCTATAGATGTTTTTCCTGTACCAGGTGGACCTACTAAACATAAAATTGGGCTATCAGTTTTACTAGATAATTTTCTAACTGCTAAATGTTCAAGTATTCTTTCCTTGACTTTTATAAGTCCATAGTGGTCTGTATTTAATATTTCTTCTGCTTTAGTAATATTTTTTGATTCTTTAGTTTTGTTATTCCAAGGTAACTCTAATAGACATTCAATATAATTTCTTACAACAACACCTTCTGAAGATCCATTAGGTATTTTTTTCATCCTGTCAATTTCTTTTTCTATCTTTTCTTTGACAGCTTTAGGGGCTTTTAGACTCTTAAGCTGTTTCATATATTTTTCTACTTCTTCACCTAAACCATATTTGTCGCCCAACTCATCTTGTATTACCTTAAGCTGTTCTCTAAGATAGTATTCCTTTTGGTTTTTATCTATTTTTTGTTTTACTTGAATCTGAATATCTTTTTTAATTTTACTTAACTCAATTTCACTTTTTAGGATTGATATAGTCATCTTTAGTCTTTCGACTGAATCAATTTCTCCTAGTATGTTTTGTTTATTTTCAAGAGAAATATTTATATTAGACGCAATACTATCTGCTAATTTACCGATATTTTTGATTCCTAGCATATTCTTTATGGTTTCAGTGGAATACTGTGGGTTAACTTTCGAGTATTCCTCTAGACTTTCAAATGTAATCCTAAGAAGAGCTTCTTTTTCTTCTTCACTGAGGGCACCCTTGTTTTTTTCTATTTTTTCAATTTCTGTCATTATAAAAGGTTCTTCAGAAATAATATTCTTAATTTCTCCACGATCTAATCCTTCTACTAATACTCTTATTATATTTCCAGGCAGCTTAATTAATTGCTTAATCTTGGAAATAGTTCCAAACTTATATAAATTTTCTACTAATGGTTCTTCTTCCTTCGCATCCTTTTGAGCTACTAGAAAAACTAACTGTTCGTTGGTCATAGCTTCTTCTAAGGCATTAACTGATTTTTTTCTGTTTACATCAAAATGTATAATCATATCTGGTAATACATTAATGCCTCTAAGGGCTAATAAAGGAATTTTTATTGTGGTTTCTTCCATATTTATGTAACCTCACTCCTTAAAGAATTTTTATCATATGAAATTCTAATCTTTAATAAAAATCCCCCTACTAGGCAGGGGGAGAATTCATGTTAGGAAACAGGTCCTAAGCAGTTTCATTTTCATTTTTGCGTTTTGTTCTCTTTTTCGCTACTGGCTTTTTTAGTGATTGAATATTTTCATTGATAATTAATTTTGGTTTTTCGTTACCTTCAATTACATCTTTTGTTATAACACATTTTTCAATCTTATCATTTGATGGTATCTCAAACATAACTTCAGTCATTATTTCTTCTATTATTGCTCTAAGCCCTCTTGCCCCTGTTTTTCGTTCAAGAGATTTTTTAGCTATTGATATTAGAGAATCATCATCAAATTCTAATTCAACATTATCCATATCAAATAATGTTTTATATTGTTTGACTAGAGAATTCTTAGGTTTTACAAGTATATCAACCAAAGCATCTTCTGTTAAGTTATTAAGAGTAACATTAACAGGTATACGACCAACAAATTCTGGTATAAGTCCGAATTTAATTAAGTCTTGTGGTAATAACTCTTTTAACATATGGCCTATTTGCTGGTTTTTGATACTTTCTACAGTTGCCCCAAATCCCATTGATTTTTCACCAATACGTTTTTGGATTGTTTTTTCCAAACCGTCAAACGCACCAGCACAAATAAATAAAATATTAGTTGTATCTATTTGAATAAATTCTTGGTGTGGATGTTTTCTTCCACCTTGTGGGGGAACAGATGCAATAGTTCCTTCTAAAATCTTTAATAGCGCTTGTTGAACACCCTCACCACTTACATCTCTTGTAATAGATGGATTATCAGATTTTCTAGCTATTTTATCAATTTCATCAATATATATAATACCTTGTTCTGCTTTTTCAATATCAAAATCTGCTGACTGAATCAAACGTAGTAATATGTTTTCAACATCTTCTCCAACATAACCTGCTTCAGTCAATGATGTAGCATCTGCAATTGCAAAAGGTACACCTAACATCTTTGCTAATGTTTGAGCCATATATGTTTTACCTGAACCTGTAGGTCCAACCATGAGTATATTACTCTTCCTAAGTTCTACATCTTCACTCTTAAAATCACTTCTAATTCTTTTATAATGATTATATACCGCAACCGCCAATGTTTTCTTAGCATCATCTTGACCGATAACATATTCATCTAGAAATGTTTTTATTTCAAGAGGTTTAGGTATGTTTTCAAGATCTTGAGCTTCTTTATAATCTTGGAACTCTTCTTCTATAATTTCTGCGCATAATTCAATACACTCATCACAAATATAGACATTAGGTCCCGCAATAAGCTTTCTTACTTGATCTTGAGCTTTGTGACAGAATGAGCATCTAAGTTGTTTCTTGTCTTCATATTTATTAGCCACTGCTTCACCTACTTTCGGCTATCTTTTTTCAAATACTTTATCAATAAGACCATATTCTTTAGCCGCTTCAGCTGTTAAGAAGTTATCCCTATCAGTATCCTTCTCAATAACATCTAATGGCTGACCAGTCTTTTCACTTAATATTTTATTAAGTTTTTCTCTAATTTCGATTATTCTATCTGCATGTATTTTAATGTCAACAGCTTGCCCTTGAATTCCTCCAAGAGGTTGATGTATCATAATCTCTGCGTTAGGTAAAGCATATCTTTTCCCTTTCGCACCACCAGCAAGTAAAAATGATCCCATACTAGCAGCCATACCAATACATATTGTTGATACATCTGGTTTAATGTATTGCATAGTGTCATATATTGCCATTCCTGCAGTAATTGATCCTCCTGGACTATTTATATATAAATGAATGTCTTTTTCTGGGTCTTCAGCTTCTAGAAATAATAATTGTGCTACAATAACACTTGCAGCTGCATCAGTAACTTCTTCTCCTAAGAAAATAATTCTTTCTTTTAAAAGTCTAGAAAAAATATCGTATGATCTTTCTCCTCTACTAGTTTGCTCTATGACGTAAGGTACTAAACTCATAATTTTTACCTCCTCTACATTTTATCTTACGCAAATAATATACTTATTATTACACTTCTTTAGCTTGCTCAGCAATGAAATCAAGTGCTTTACGATTTTTAATATCATCTGTAATTGACTCTTTTTCTTCATCACCAACAGTTTCTACAATTTTGTCATATTCCATATTGTATGCTTCTGCCATTCTTTGTAGTTCTTCTTTTAATTCTTCTTCAGAAACTTCTACCTCTTCAGCTTTAGCGATAGCTTCTAATACTAATCTAGATTTAATTCTCTTTTCTGCATCAGTCTTCATAGTTTCTTTTAATGTTGCCATATTTTGACCAGTAAAACCGAAATATTGTTCTAATGATAATCCTTGATATTGAAGTCTTGTAGCAAAATCATTAGTCATATTTTCTGATTGTAAATCAATCATAGGTTCTGGTATTTCCATTGAAGAATTTTCTATGATTTTTTCTAAGACATCTTCTTGTTTTTTAGTCTTTGCTGTATTTTCTTTTTGCTCTAAGAGTTTTGCCTTAATATCTTCTTTATATTCATCAAGTGATTCAAATTCAGATACATCTTTAGCAAATTCGTCATCTACTTCAGGTAATTCTTTGAATTTGATTTCGTTAATTTTAACTTTGAATAATGCTTCTTTTCCTTGTAATTCTTCTTGTTGATATTCTTCTGGGAAAGTAACATTTACTTCAATCTCTTCATCAATATTTTTTCCAACTAATTGCTCTTCAAATGAGTCAATAAAAGAATGTGAACCTATAGTTAATGAATAATTTTCTGCTTTACCACCTTCGAATGGTTCTCCATCTACAAAACCTTCGAAATCAATTATAACTTGGTCATTATCTTCAATAGCTCTATCAGTTATATTAATTAATCTTGAATTTTTTTCTCTTACTTTTTCAATTTCACCTGCAATGTCTTCATCTGTTACTTCTACATTACTTTTTTCAATCTCAATGCTTTTATATTCGCCTAAAGTAACTTCTGGCTTTACAGCAACTTCTGCAGTAAAAATCATTGGTTTTCCTTTTTCAACTTGTTGCACGTCAACTTCTGGTCTTGAAACAACCTCTAGTTTGTTATCTTCTATAGCTTTATCATATGCATCTGGGATTATGTAGTTGACAGCATCCTCATAAAAAATTTCTGCACCATAATTCTTTTCAATTAATTGTCTAGGTACTCTACCTTTTCTGAATCCTGGAACAGTAATCTTGTTTTTGTTCTTATTATATGCATGCTTCATGCCTTCTTCAAAGCGATCTGCATCGACTTCAATGGTTAGTTTAACCATGCTTTTTTCTAGTGTTTCAATATTTACGTTCATTTAAAATTGTTCCTCCTTAATTTATATAGTAGGAAAGTCATTTCTTCCCTTTTTTATTTATTTTAAGATGAAGTGGGCTTTTCTCATATTATTCTCATTCTATATAAAAGGGCATAGCTATTCCTATTTAACCATTTGTATATTATACCATAGTGATTATGATAAATCTACATATTTTTATTATTATCTTAATTTACAGATTAAGACTTTAACCATAGAAACACATGTAAAGGTGTTTTATTTTTAGATTAGTCAGTCACATTATTAAAGTATTGTTTTTTCTATAAGTTTTTATACATTTTACTCTAAATATGTATGGATTTGTTTACCATTCCTCAACTTATTATAATGAAGTTAAATTTTTACAATAAAAAAATCCCAGATTATATCTCTAGGATTTTAATATGCTTTGTTTATCGTTGTCAAGCGATTAATAAGAACCACCTGATGACATAGATTGCTCTTGTTTTTCAATCATTCTCTTAACCATTTCTCCACCTACTGAACCAGCTTGTGCAGATGTTAAATCTCCATTATAACCTTGTTTCAAGTTAACGTTAAGTTCGTTAGCTATTTCATACTTAAACTTATTAAGTGCGTCTGTTGCTTGCTTGTTGTATGCCATTTAAAATCACCTCCGTAATCATAGTATTAACTATAATCATTTTTTTACTATGGTATTTGTAACCAGTAAAAAACCATTTATTACATATGATTTTGTATGAATAATAAGTTATAATCTATTTAGATAAAAACTTATTTCGATTACTTGAATTTAGTATTTACACTTATAGCAAAAAGTATCTTAATAATTTAATTTTTTTCAGGAGGTTTTCAAATGGCTACATATCTTGACTATTATAACAATCATCTTTCTCCTAAACTAAAAAAAATAGATTTATTTTTAAAAACCGAGGAAAAGGATATTATTGATATGAATGTTGTCTCTGAACTACTAGATATCTCTAATTACGAGATAAGAAAAATAATGAGAAAGAATAGTATTGATAATATTACTAAACATTCTTTTATTATGATAATGTTTTACGGAAGTAGCGACATATGCAAATTGTTCTCTAGAGAAGTAAAACGAAAAGTACCTAATTCTTATAGTCCTTCAGATATCTCTTATATCTACCAGTTACCTTATGAGAGTGTTATACAAGCTGCACAAGAAGCAAGTATTAAAGATATTACAACACAGAATATTAATAAATTATTTTCGTACATATATGTTTAAAACTAAAAAAATATCCTAATAGGATATTTTTTTCAAGAAATTCTACTATTACTATTAAATTCTCAAATTAAATGTTTGATTTTTATCACTGAATAAGGCTACATAGATATTATCCTATGTAGCCTTAACTTTTATTTACCTGTATAAAGCGTCCCACTTTTCAATTTCTTTCTCATTACCATAAATGAAATGACCTGGATCAATTTCTATCCATTGTGGCTTATGAGTTGAATAATCATGTTCTTTTTCCGGTACATAAGCATGACGTCTTCTAGTTCTTTCAGTAATAGGATCTGGTAGTGGAATAGCTGATAACAATGATCTTGTGTATGGATGTAAAGGTTTATTGAATAATTGTTTACTTGTTGTAAGTTCCATTATCTTACCTTTATACATAACTGCTATTCTATCACTAATATACTTAACCATTGATAGATCATGGGCAATGAATAAGTATGTTAATCCTCTTTCTTGTTTTAATTCGTTCATTAAGTTTACAACTTGAGCTTGAATTGAAACGTCAAGTGCAGAAATAGGTTCATCAGCTATTATGAACTCTGGTTCAACAGCCATAGCTCTAGCTATACCTATTCTTTGTCTTTGACCACCTGAAAACTCATGAGGATAACGATCAGCATGTTGTTCATTAAGTCCAACAATATTTAACATTTCTATTATTTTTTGTCGTCGTTCCTCTTTATTCTTAACTAAATTATGAATATCTAATCCTTCAGCAATAATATCTTCAACCTTCATACGTGGATTAAGACAGGCCATTGGATCTTGAAAAATCATTTGCATATTTCTATTAACATTGGCAACAACTTTTCTTGGAACTTTTCCATCAATTCTATCACCCGACATAAAAACTTTTCCGTCCGTAGGATTATATAATCTTATCATAGTTCTTCCAGTTGTTGATTTACCTGAACCTGATTCTCCAACTAAACCAAATGTTTCACCTTTATATATCTTGAATGAAATATCATCAACAGCTTTAACAACACTAGTTCTACCCATTTTAAAGTACTGTTTTAGATTTTGAACTTCAACTAATACTTCTTTTGCACTCATTAGTTATTCACCTCTTTCAACCGCTCTCTTCGTTTAATTATAACATCAGGGGGAGTTACTTCTGGTGCATTTTCATGTAATAGCCATGAAGCTACTTTATGAGTATCAGTTATATCAAACATAGGTGGCTGTTGTTCAAAATCTATTTCCAAAGCATATTGACTTCTAAGTGCGAATGCATCACCAGTCGGTGGCTTAATCAAGTTAGGTGGGGTACCTGGTATAGCATACAATGCTCCTTCAGTTTCAAGGTCTGGCATTGAACCTATTAGTCCCCATGTATATGGATGTCTTGGATCATAGAATACTTCATCACTTGTTCCAATCTCCACCATTTTACCTGCATACATTACAGCAACACGATCAGCAACATTTGCAACAACACCTAAATCGTGAGTTATAAATATAACTGAAGCTCCTATTTTTTGTTGTAGATCTTTAACCAAATCAAGAATTTGAGCTTGAATAGTAACATCAAGAGCAGTAGTCGGTTCGTCTGCTATCAAAATAGAAGGTTCACATGCTAATGCAATAGCTATAACTATCCTTTGTCTCATACCTCCAGAAAATTGATGGGGATATTGTTTCATTCTCTCTCTAGGACTTGGAATTCCAACCATATCAATTAGTTTAACAGCCTTTTCAAAAGCTTCTAACTTGGAAACTTTTTGATGAAGTCTAATAACTTCCATTATTTGTTTTCCAATTGTCATTGTAGGATCCAAGGATGTCATTGGGTCTTGGAAAATCATAGCTATTTTATTACCTCTAATTGAATGAAGATGTGATTCTTTTATTTGAGTAACATCGTGTTCTTCGAATAATATGCTACCATTTTTATAATATCCGTTATCAGCTAATAGTCCCATAATACCTTTAACTGTTACTGATTTACCTGAACCTGATTCACCAACTATGGCAAGTGTTTCACCTTTATGTAAATCAAAAGATATACCTCGAACAGCCTGCACATCCCCTGCATAAGTTCTGAAAGAGATTTCTAAATCTTTAACTTGCAATATTTTTTCTTTATTCATCCTCTTTCTCCTTTCTATCTCATACGAGGGTCTAATGCATCTCTAAGTCCATTTGCTAATAGATTGATAGATAACATTAAAATTGACATAACTGTTGCAGGTATCAATAACATACTTGGTATAGTTTGGAAAGCTTCATAACCATCATTTACTAATACTCCCAGTGAAGACATTGGAATTGGTAATCCAATACCTATAAACGTTAAGAATGCCTCATAAAATATAGCACCAGGAATTGAGAAAGTAGCCATTACAAGTATCTGTCCAATAATATTCGGGAATAAATGTTTAGCCATCAATCTTCTCTTTGAAGCTCCTAGAGTTCTAGATGCTAGTATATATTCTTGTTCTCTTAATTTAAGAATTTGAGCTCTAACAACCCTAGCTACAGTTATCCAACCAGTTAAACTCATAGCCAATATCAAAATAATTAATCGAATTGTTGCTAGATCCTGTTGACCTGGCAAAATTCCATCAATGATACCTTCTATCCGGTCACTTATACTAATAAATATAACCATAAGAACTAATGCCGGAATACTTCCCAGTATTTCAGTTATACGCATCATAACCGTATCAACTTTGGTTCCTCCATAGAATCCAGATATAGTACCATATAAAATTCCAATGGTAAAATCAACAACAAGAGATGCCAAAGCAATAATTAATGAAACACGTACACCAATCCATAATCTAGTCCAAAGGTCTAATGCTAGTTTATCTGTTCCTAACCAAAAATATTGATCTTTTATATTCTGAACAGCATAATAATCTACATCCAGCTTTAACATTTCAATACCATACTCATCAATACTAGATTTAATTAACCTAAATGTACCAGGTTTGTACTTAGTATATTCACTTACCAATTCTTCATATGGCAATACAACAATTTCTTCTGTCTCAAGTACTTTAATCTTAGCAGTTAAAATATCATTGTCATCCTTATAAATTTTGATTACATTAATTTCATATGGATGATATGGTATATCCAATCTTTCTACTAATTGTTTTCGTTTTGTAGGTTTCTTTAATTCATTAAACTCATCAGTCTTAGGTAAATCACCAACAATTAAATCAAAAGAACCTCTATCTATTGTCGCATGACCATCAAATATACCTAGCTTCTCGATTCCAGGCATTCTAGGTGGAAGATAAGATATATTTCTTTTGGGTATTTCTACACCATTATCGTCAAGTATTACAGGCGATGAATCGTATGTAAAAACTGTTCCATCAGCGTTTTTTTGATTAAGAGGACCTATAGGACCAAAAATAGCTAATACTATTAATATAATAATAGCATAAAATCCTACCATAGAAGCTTTATTTTTTCTAAGTCTTCTACGTGCATCTTTCCAGAAGGAAATACTCTCAGTACCGATTTTATCTACCTCTGAAAAATCATGTTGTTTCAATTGAAATTTTTCTTTAGGCAATGCCATCTTATACTCCACCTCCTTTAAGTCTAATTCTTGGATCAATAACACCATATAATAAATCTACTACTAAAATAACAGTAACATATAAAAAACTTAGAACCAAGTTTACACCTAATATTACAAAATAGTCATTGCTGAATATTCCTCCAACTAACAACTTACCTAATCCAGGCACTCCGAAAAATTGCTCAACAACAACTCCACCTGTTAGTATATTAACAGCCATAGGACCTATCATAGTTATTACTGGTATTAACGCATTTCTAAGAGCGTGTCTGAATATCACTTTAGGTTTACTTAATCCTTTAGCCCTTGCCAGTAAAATATAATCACTATTTAATACTTCCACTAATTCAGAACGCATATATCTCATAGTTGATGATATAACAAATAAAGATAGTGAAAGTGCTGGTAGGATAGATGAATAAAATGAATCCCAAACCGAGACTTTTCTAAGAGCATCAACAGGGCTATAAATATAAGGGAACCACCCTAATTTACTACAAAAGAAATATTGTAAAAATGCTGCTGCTACAAATCCGGGAATAGATACACCTATAACAGCCAATATGGTTATAATATTATCCCATATTGAATTCCGATAAATAGCTGCTATTGCACCTAGAAAAATTCCAACAATAACACCAAAAATTAGAGCTATTGTTCCAATTTTTACAGTATGCGGTAATTTCATACCTATTAACCCTTTAACTGGTTGATCTTGAAGTTTAAAAGAAACTCCTAAATCACGTTTTACTATTAGATTCTTTACATATCTAAAGTACTGAACATATGCTGGATCATCAAGCCCGTATTTTTCCTCTATCATCTCTATTTGCGCTTGTGTAATTTTAGGATTGGCAAATGGTGAACCTGGCATTAGCCGTAACAAAAAAAAGTTTATCGTTAAGACAATAAATAGAGTTAAAAAAATTAGAGCTATCCTTTCAACTGTATAACGAAACATTAATGAACCTCCAATCAATTAATACTTTACCGAATTAAAATAGTATATAACATAAGTTTTGGCAGTATTAACTGCCAAAACTTAAATATCATATAAAATTTTTAAATTAGTATAGTCTACTCAAATTTAACCCATTTATATATATAATCAGCACCTGATTGTTGTAAAGTCATATTTTTAACTTTACGATTCATAAGAATTAATCTACTTGCTTGATACATAGGTATTACTGCTTGATCATCTTCAAGTAATATTTTCTCTAATTCAACTAATTTTTCAAAACGCTCTTTAGATTTTGCAGGATTTGTTAAATCTCCTGTTTTAGCTGATTTAAGAGTTGCATCATATTGTGGATTATTATATTTACCATTATTATATTCTGAATCAGCTGTAAATACTTCTAAGAATGTTGGTGAGTCAGGATAGTCAGGACCCCATCCTGTCCAGTTCATAATGAAATCACCTTTTGCAGTTCTTAATAGTCTTTCTCCCCAAGGTACTGTTGAAATTTCAACTGTACATCCTGGTAAGTTTTTCTCCATCTCATCCTTGATATGAGTTGCATTCTTCTTATCAGTTTCTCTTCCACCAAGCATAAGATCTATAGTTACTTCAGTCATACCTAGTTCATCCATAGCTTCTTTCCATAATTTTGAAGCTTCCTTTGGATTATAAGTATTATAACCTTTACTACCACCGTATAGATCTTCAGCTACTTCACGGAAATCTTTACCATCATGGTCAGCACTAGCTACAAATCCAGTTGGTACAAATCCATCAGTTGGAATAGAACCATTCTTTAATACGATATCTGTGATATATGATTTGTCAATAGCCATGTTAATAGCTTTTCTAGCTCTAACATCTTGTAATACTTTTCTAGCAGGTGTTAATGCACCATTCCATGGATTTACCTGTAGATATTGAATTCCTGTTTCTGGTAATAATACAGCATCTGGTCTATTACCATATTTATCTACGTTTTCACCAGATAATACAGTTCTATCAATTTGTCCTTCTAAGTACATGTTAACACGTGTATCATTATTTGCATCTTCAATAACACGAGAGTCTATTGCATCTAAGTCAACATTAGCTGCATCCCAGTAATGCTCATTTTTAACTAAATAATGTCTTTCACTTATTTTCCAATCTTTAAAAATAAATGCTCCATTATAAAGGAAATCTTTTGCTGATTTACCATATTTATCTGCTCCAACTTCGTTGTAGAATTTTTCATTAGCTGGGAATAATGCAGGGAAACATAGTAAGTCAATTAAATAAGGAACTGGTGCATCTAATTCAATTTTGAAAGTATGATCATCTTCAGCTGTGATAGCAACAGTATCTACTAATTCAACTAATTTTTCTTTTGCTTTATCTACTGAACCATAAGTACCTTCTAAGTCAGCTAAAAGTGTTGTAACTTTTTCTTCAAGAGATTTTTTAGCTTCTTCATATTGTTCTTTAGCAGTAGCTTCATCAGTATCTTCATAATTTTCTACTTTTAAATTCTTTAAGGATTTATCATTTTTTTCATAAGTAACTATTTCATTTTGTAATTTGAAAGCAGTACTACCATTCTTTATAGCACATGTTTCAAATAAGCTAGCATATTGAGCTGCTTCTGCTGGATCTAATAATTTTTTCCAAGCAAATACAAAGTCATTAGCTGTTACTTCTGCATATGGATTTCCATCAATATCAACCCATTGAGAACCTTTTTTCAAGTTGAATGTATATGTAAGTCCATCTTCTGAAACTTCATATGTATCAACCATATCTTCTTTAGGAGTTCCATCTACACCTTTAATGAATAAGCCTCCAAGAACATTTCCTAATATTTGGAAAGAAATATTATCTGTAGATTGCCATGTTATTAATTTTGGAATATTAGTAACATCAAGTAAACGTAATACTTTTGGCTCACTATCTTTCTCATCAGTATCTTTATCTTTATCTTGATCTTTATTGTCAGTTACTGTCTTATCGTCGTCGCTTGGCGTCTTTTCCTTATCTTTGTTGCCACATGCTGCTAGTGAAAAAGTCATTGTTAACACTAGTAGTAAAGCTAATAATTTTTTCATAAAAATCCTCCTTTTAAATTGGTTGTTATCCCACCCTAGATATTATCTTTTTATGTATCCTTTTAGTCGGGTTTTTGATAATTTTGTACTACTCTGTGACCAGTAAAACAAAATTATACTTAAATAATTATATATCATAAATTAGTCTTTGTAAAGGTTTTGATAATAGGTTAACATGATAAAGCTCTACCATATCATAGCGCTTTGGTGCTAAAATCCATGCTATATTTTGTAGGTTTATAGAGCATTTTGTTTTATATAAAATAATAATAATTTATAAAATCGAATTATGTATGTGGAATAATGATAAAATTAAAATCTATGTATGTTGGAAACAAATTTATTATGCTATAATATTAATATTATTTTTTTAAATATAAAATAATATGTAAAAATACATTAATAGTTATTTATCGGAGGATTAATTATGAAAAAAAATGTCAAAAAAATTATTTTTTTTACATTAATTGTTTTTTTAATCGGTTTATTACTTGCTTTTTTTGACAAACGTCTAGAAAACGAATCAATAACACTTTACCATATTCTTTTAGAAAAAATGTTTTTGGTTAATTTGTTCATCTTCGTCATAACCGGAATAGTATTTATCGATGATCAAGGTACTTTTAATGTTTTTAAATACTCATCTAAACATTATAGAGCCACTATTTCAAAAAGATACAAATATCATTTGGAAGAAGAATATTCATTAAAATCTAAACAGGAGATAAAAGAATTTCTGAAGAAAAAATATCTGTATGCACCTAAAAAGCATAGCTCAACCACTACTTTTTTCTACTTTAGTATTATTTTATTGATATTTTATTTATTATTTATAAACTTATAATATTACTCAAATCATAACTCTGATTATTTAAAATCGTTTTTATGGTAATTGATACAAGCAATAACATTATTATAATAGAAAGGATTATCTAATCAATGGAAATAGAAAAAAAGTTTCTGATTAATTTACCACTAGACAAAATAACAAGGCACCCACATATTACTATAGAACAAGGTTATATCTGTACTAATCCTGTAATCAGGATAAGAAAAACCGATAAATCTTACTATGTGACTTATAAATCTTCTGGATTAATGATTAGGCAAGAATTCGAAGATGAAATTTCAAAAGACCAATATAATGTACTAAAAACAAAAGTCGATTATAATTTAATAAGTAAAAAGAGGTATTATATTCCTCTTGATGAATATTTAACTGTCGAATTAGATGTTTTTAATGATAAATTAGAAGGCTTAATTATGGCTGAAGTAGAATTTGTCAGTGAAGAATCAGCAAATAATTTTCAACCACCTGATTGGTTTATAAAAGAAGTAACTTTTAATACAACATTTCATAACAACAATTTATGTAAAGAAGATAATATTAATTTTCTAGAAGGTATATTATAATTCAACCTAGTTATTATAATATATTTTATATTCTATTCTTATATGTATATTTTCGTATAAAAATTACACATATATACACAAATAAAAAACACTTGGATAACCAAGTGTTTTTTATCAATGCGGATGAAGGGAGTCGAACCCCCACGCCGTTAGGCGCTAGATCCTAAGTCTAGTGCGTCTGCCAATTCCGCCACATCCGCGCATTTTGTAAATTACCTATACAATAATATAATAATTATCTTGTTATGTCAAGTAATTTTTTTATTATTGTTGTTACTTACTTTTGTAACATGAGCCACCTGGGATTCGAACCCAGGACACCTGGATTAAGAGTCCAGTGCTCTAGCCAACTGAGCTAGTAGCCCAAAACTGGGTAGGCAGGATTCGAACCTACGCATACTAGAGTCAAAGTCTAGTGCCTTACCGCTTGGCGACTACCCAATATTATAAGGTGAGTAATGGGATTCGAACCCACGGCCTCAAGAGCCACAATCTTGCGCTCTAACCAACTGAGCTATACCCACCATATATTATAGCAATTCATTTTCAATTGCCTAGCGTGCCTGCAGGGATTCGAACCCCGGACACGTGGCTTAGAAGGCCACTGCTCTATCCTACTGAGCTACAGGCACGTACAAGTTCTACGCCTTGTTTGTAATTATTACAAATTACAAAGCGGGTGATGGGAATCGAACCCACGTATCCAGCTTGGAAGGCTGGTGTTCTACCATTGAACTACACCCGCATAAGGTATCGGGGTGACAGGATTCGAACCTGCGGCCTCTTGAACCCAAATCAAGCGCTCTAGCCAAGCTGAGCCACACCCCGTTGCTTATGATATTCTGCTGTTCTTTTTTGAACGCAAGAGTTATTATACACACGCTTCAAACAAATGTCAATAGGTTTTTCGTTTTTTTTCCATTTTTTTTATAGTGATATGATATTTACCGTTTTCTTCAACCTCTAATATACCGAAGCTACAGCCTTTGCCATCCCTAGGTAATGAGATACTTCCAGGGTTAATTAGTGTAATATCATCTATATTCTTAACTAATGATACATGTGTATGTCCAAACAGTACCATATTCACCTTTTTTTCTTTAGCAACCTTTAATATTGTATCATACTCCCATTTCACATCATAATAATGTCCATGAGTAATTAATATCTTCAGACCATAAAAATTTAATATCTTTTCTCTAGGTGCATAAGAATTAAAATCACAATTACCAGGAACAAAATCAATAGGTACGCCTGATAATACTTCTAGCTCTTCTACATCTCTCTCACAATCTCCTAAATGAATTATTCTATTAATATCTTTTGTATCTTTCATTACTTTTATTATATTTCTTATATTTCCATGAGTATCACTAGTCACAAGTATTTTCATATATTCTCTCCGTTTTATTGCTTTAACTATTTCTTTAACATTCAATGCTACTTATTACTGCCGTTTCTATAGCTTTCCATCTTTGACTTCATACTTCTTAATGCTTTACCTCTATGACTTATCCTATTCTTTGATTCATTATCCATTTCAGCAGTAGTACATGAATATTCTGGCACATAAAAAATAGGATCGTAACCAAATCCATTATTCCCTCTCTCTTCATGGGTGATAATTCCTTCAATAGTCCCTCTAGTTGTTAAAATTTCACCATCAGGAAATACTGTAGCGATAGCACATACAAACCTCGCCGTCCTATCTTTTTCTTCCACCCCTTCTAACTTATCCATGATCATTTCATTCTTAACTTTATAGGAAGTATTTTCTCCACCAAATCTAGCAGAATATATACCTGGAGCCTTATCAAGATAATCTACTTCAAGTCCTGAATCATCAGCCATAACAATACACTCAGTAAACTTCTTAACTTCTTTCGCTTTAATAATTGCATTCTCCAAAAAAGTAGACCCATCCTCAACTATATCTATGTCAATCCCTGCATCCTCCATAGAAATAACCTCATAATCAGTATCCTTCATAATCATATTTATCTCTTTTATCTTTCCTCTATTTTTAGTAGCAAAAATAATCTTTTCCTTCATCAACATGTCTCCTTTTATCTTCAGTAAAAAGCTAGTAAGCTCAATCATTAGTGAAATCCATTTAACATAAAGTTAAATCACCAACATTAAACTTGTCCAACACTTTTTTATCCCGCTATCAAACGTAGCCACTAGAGCTGTGTAATAATTAGCTTTTATACCTCCAATACCTCTTTTTGCAACTTAATAAGCTCCTCTACTCCTTTTTCACCTAAATCCAACAACTTATCCAACTGCTGTCTAGTAAAAGGAGATTCTTCCCCTGTACCCTGCACTTCAATAAATTCTCCCTTATCAGTAATAACAACATTCATGTCAACTTTCGCATGACTATCCTCTGCATAACACAAATCTAATAATTCCTCATCACCAACTATTCCTACACTAATAGCAGCCATATAAGTAGAAATAGGCATCTTATCTATTAAACCATCATTCAAAAGCTTTTTACAAGCAATTACCAACGCCATGAATGCACCTGTAATAGAAGCTGTCCTTGTACCTCCATCAGCTTGTATAACATCACAATCCAAAGTTATTGTTCTTTCTCCAAGTGCCTTATAATCTACTACCGATCTAATCGCTCTACCAATCAATCTCTGAATTTCCACTGATCGATTATTTTTCTTTAATCTGCTGATATCTCTAGTATTCCTATCAACAGTAGCTCCAGGCAACATAGAATATTCAGCTGTCACCCAACCTTCTCCTGAATCCTTTTTAAAAGATGGTACTCTATCTTCTACAGAAGCATTACAAATAACTTTTGTTTCACCCATTTCTATTAAAATTGAACCCTCTGGATATTTAATAAAATCCTTTGTAATCTTAACCTTCCTAAGTTCATCATTTTGTCTTCCATCAATTCTACTCAATTAATTTCATCCTTTCTTCCCATTCATCTCTTGTATATTTATTAATGCTTGTTCCTTCATTAAGAAAATCCCTACCACCTTCTATAAAAAGCGAAAATTCATCTATTTCTTCATTATTGAATACTGTCGCTAGTATTTGGTCCACCATTGAAATCTCTCTTGCTGTCCCACCATAATTAAGTATATTTTCTGATACCTCAAGTTCTAGGGAACCATTAATAAACAGAATATTTGTAATTGTAACTTCATTCGGAATAAATGAATAATAGACTTCATTATTATCAAACAAACATTGTAATGTATATCTTATGTTTTCTTCAGTATTTTTATTATCTTCAAATACAATTTCTTTGTTAATTAATATTCCTTCCTCTTCTTTCTCAAATTCATAATAAAAAATATTACTATCAATCGAACCTGAATTAATAACCAAACCTATAGTTATACAAGATACAATAAATGCATTTATGACACTATACATAATCTTTCCCCTCTCATTTGTAAATATTTGGTAATTATATTTTATACCTAATTAGCGAAAGCTACAACAGTGTTTTTTTGTAATATTGTGCATTTTATTGTAAATAATATATATTTATAGGGAACAATCATATAATTGTCCCCTATAGATATGTTTATCTTCCAGTTGGATATTTCTTAAATGATTCTAGTATTGCTTTATATATTGCATTAGCAGTATTCTTTTTAAAAGTATTATTTTTCAATTTAGCAACATCTGACGGATTGGATAAGAAAGCTACTTCTATCAATATTGCAGGCATATCTGTATTTCTAAGTACAAATAGATTTCCTGATTTTGTACCTCTATCCTTTGTTCCTACTGCACTAACAATTGACTTTTGGAATATTTCTGCAAGTTTTATTGAAGTCATTCCTGGTTTACTTGATGGTGCTAAATAATATACTTCAGTTCCATTAGCACTTGATGTATACCAGTTATTATGTATACTCACAAAGAAGTCAGCTTCAACGTCATTAGCTAAGTCAGACCTATCCCCTAATGTAGGGTATGAGTCATCAAGTCTAGTATAATATACTTTAATATCTTTTTCTTTATCCAAAAATTCTTTTAAATATATTACAATATCAAAATTGACATCTTTTTCTCTTAACCCATTGTCTATTGCACCAGGGTCTTTTCCTCCATGTCCTGGGTCTATTACTATTACCTTAGAATATAATTCTTTCGGCTTAAATGCCTTAATATATATATTATCCTTATCCTCAGTTATTCTATAATCATAAACGCTATTTTCATCAATAGTTAATACTGTATTACCATTATTATTTTTAATATCAACCGAATTAATAATACCGTCATTGATTCTAATTGTACCATTACCAAATAGTTCTTTATAATCACCTGGTAATTGAATTATGTATTTTTTGTTAGTATAATCATCTGTACATTTAATACTTGATAAGTTGATTTTATTATCATTCTTTTGAAGTACTATTGTAGGATTATCATAATTAATATATTTTATATTATTATAAGATGGCTCAATGAACTGGATAATAGTGGCAGAACCACTTTCTTCTGATATTGTATAATCTGCTTGTCCATCTGTTTCAACTACAATTCTTGTTGTTGTTTCATCAAATTGGGCAGTTCTTATTGCTTTTACATATTGTCCTTTTGCTATTGAAGTCATAGTACTTAGTAAAGATTCTGTATTGGGTAAATCAAAAACAATTCTATCAGGTTTACTTAATCTGAATGGCTTAACATCTGGTGCTCTAACACCTAGAACTTTAATATAATCACCTTTATCATTTTGTCCAAGGTGCATACCATAAATTGAATTACTTTGTACTTCTATATTTAATTTTTTTCTATCTTCTGATAGATAAATATTGAATTTATATCCTTCGCCTTTTAAGTCAAATACAAGTCTCGTTATCTGATCTGCAAATTGACTGGAACGTACCCCTGTTATTATTGGATTATCATCAAATATCTTTTCATATTTATCCATGTTCCATTTTGAATTATCTAAGTCAATAATCAACCTATTTTTCCAATAGGATTTTTTCACATCGGTAATTGGGCTTGATGCTTCAATTACAAATTTTTTATTGACTCCATCATTCTCGTATTCTACTGATTTGATTTTCGTAGTTGGGCATAATTTTCTTACAATAGTTGTTTCTGTATATTTATCATTTATCTTTGATAGCACGTCATCATCAACCATCCATACTACTGGGTTGTTCTTTAATTCAGTTGGCAATTCATTCTTAGCTCCACTAGATTCCAAGCTATCTAATAATTCACCGTTATTGTTGCTATCATTATTATTGTTATCATCATTTTCGTTATCTGTATTTTGATCATTACCTGATTGACCATCTTCACTAGTTTCAGTATCATTATTCGTATCCTCTACATTAGTCTGGTCGTCTTTTTCTGACTGGTCCTCTTCTTCAGATTGATCATCTTTTTCCGAATTATCCTGTTGATTATTTTTCTTAGACATTTCAGCGCTATACTCTTTTCCATTCCAATTAACTTCATATCCAAAAGTTTCTAC
The DNA here is from genome assembly GCF_054408565.1 of Vallitalea sediminicola. Taxonomy (NCBI): domain Bacteria; kingdom Bacillati; phylum Bacillota; class Clostridia; order Lachnospirales; family Vallitaleaceae; genus Vallitalea; species Vallitalea sediminicola. Next base: position 225,796 of record NZ_BTPT01000046.1, on the reverse strand, counting down.
GATAAACCTAATAGGTACCATAGTCTTCCATTTCTTAGTCCCAACATTCTGCACTAACTTAGCAGGTACATCTAACATAACCTCTTCATTATTCACTATTGCTTTTTTATCATTGATCTTAAGTACAATAAACTTATCTTCATAGGATATATAAGCTTCTTGTTTTGGTCCGTTCCAATCCACCTTAGCTCCTATTTGTTCTGATTCACAAACTTCCCTTACTGGCACTAATGTTCTTCCTACCTTTTCACCATTTACATCTTCAGTTATTATGATAGCAGGCATGTCTCCTGTTTCAATAACTTTTCCATCCACTACTAGTTTTACAAATTTATTTTTATATTTATAAATTTGACCATCATATTGAATAAAAAATTTCCCATCATTAGTGATTGCTGCACTTGCATTAACTGAAAATAGATTTAATACAATCATAAATGTTAATGCAATTGTGACGACTTTACGTATCATGACTCTCCCCCTTATGTTTGCTGAATTAACTTCCCATCATTTAGTAAATAACTAAGTTCTACAAAATTATAACAAAAAAAACTATATTAAAAAAGATACTATTGCATTATGTAATACAATCGTAATATTTGGGTTTTTATGTAATATTTTCGTAATATCCCTATTTTTGTATATATTTATATTAGATTTAATATTTTGAAACACAACCTTCTACGTATTCCTTTTTAATATAGCGAATAAGCTCTGCAGGATGTGTTTTTAAGAGATTTTTACTATAATTGGATATATACTAGTACCGAGCCAGCAAATTGGCTCAAATGCTATCTATAATCACAGAAAAATGGTATTTGTTCTTTATGCTTACTAGAATATAAAAGATATGTTTTTACAAAGAGGTGTCCAACATTATTATGAGTATATAAATTGATATGTTTAATTTACTTATATCGACCAATTAACTAATTTCCCGGGAAATATCTTCTAAGTTATTTCATAAAACGTCACAATCTTATATAGAAAGTCATACTAAATTACCTTTTGTAGATTAATCTGAGTTTATGATAATTTACCATTACCTAAATATTCTATTTATGTATGGCAATAAATAATCAACCGTCAAACCGATAAGTATACCAGTAGCAATGCCTGAAACAGCTAGAATTGGAAAATAAGCTGCTGCTACATTAATGCTTTCGGTCATTATAGCTACAACTATTAGTTGTCCTACATTATGGGATACAGCTCCTACTATGCTTACACCAGTAGTACTTATCTTATCTTTACTAAAATGAATAAGTAAATACATAGCTATCAAACTAAGTATACCTCCTGATAAACTATACCATATGGTTATAAATGAACCTGTAAAAAAACTATTTAGAGTCACCCTAAGAACTACTAATAACAACGCTTCTCTAAAGCACAAAAAATATAGACTTGTTAGAGTAATAATATTAGCTAACCCTAATTTTACTCCTGGAAAAGGTAGTACAGGAATAAATGTTTTTTCAAAATAACCAAGTACCAACGCAAATGCTATTAACATAGATATAAATACCATTTTCTGTACTTTATTAAGATTCGTAATTTTATTCGGAAATAGCATCTAATCCATCCTCCATATCACCAACAATTTCTACATAAATCTTATGTGGAAGGCAAACAATGGTACTGCCAACTTTACTAATAAAACCTGATTTAACGCAGATCTGATCAGGACAATTAGCTTCAATCATCTCAACTCCATTATCATGTACTTTTATTATATTATAACCATCTTCTCTTTCAATTTTAACTTCTTTCTCATCATTCAACTTAACTTTTTCATATAATTCTCCATCAACATTAATTTCTACATATAAGTCGTTAATATCCATTTTACTAATTCTATATTGATTAAAAAGATAGAATAACCCTGCAATCATCAATACTCCAACAATAATTTTTATATCGTTCTTTTTCATTAATAATATTCCTTTCAGCTTATAATCATAATATGTATAATAGAAATTTAGACTCTGTTCAGCTATTAACTTCAGCTAAACAAAGTCCATATATTTATTCCACATTTCATAAATTCATGTATCTAATTTCTAATAAAATCCAATATATCATTATAGACTTTATCATTATTTATTTCATTGATTATCTCATGTCTAGCACCTTCATATAATATAACCTTTATATTATATCCAAGTGACTTATATGTATCCGTAACTTTTTTTATTCCTTTACCCATTTCACCAACTGGATCATTATTGCCAGAGATAAATAATATAGGTAGCTTCTTAGGTGTTTTTAGAATATTATTTTTCTTAGAGATATTTGATAATCCCTTTAACAGATCCACATAAAATCTAGAGCTACACATAAACCCGCATTTTTCATCTTCTACATATTTCTTGACTTGTTGTTCATCCCTACTCAACCAGTCATATTCTGTTTTGTTAGGTGCAAATTGTTTATTGAAGTTACCAAAACTAAGGTCTGTAAGTAATTTACTCTTATGTCTATTGCCTTTAGTTACGCAGATTAATCTTGCTACTGCAATTCCAGCCACTCCCAAAAAACCTTTTGTTGCACTTGTTCCACTTATAATAGTACCTTTAACTTGGTCCCCATACTTTTGTATGTAACCTCTTGTTATCAGTGACCCCATGCTGTGACCTAACACAAAAATATCAATATCCTTATTTTCCTTTTTTATATGTTCTGTCACCTTGTATACTTCATCAATAACGTTGTTCCAACCTTCTTTATCCTTAAAAAAACCAATGTCTTCATCGGAATCCAAACTCTGCCCATGTCCCCTATGGTCATGCGCATATACTCCATAGCCATTATCTGTTAAAAACTTGGCAAATTCTCTATACCTCAAACAGTGTTCTGCCATTCCATGATTTATCTGAACAACACCTTTTAATTTTTCACTGTTTTCTGGCATCCAACTAGCTACAAAAATCTTATGCCCATCTAATCCGTCAATTTTAAATGTTTTTTCAATCATAAGATCACCTCAATAAGATTATAATATTAAAACTATAACATAGTAATATAATATCATACAATAGCTAGCAAATGTATTATTTTTTATAAATCATTATCTTCTTTCTCTACATAGCTGATAGCTCTATGTCTAATAAATGTATCTAGACGTTTATTATTTAGAAAATCCATATTATCAGCAGGCATAAATCCTCCAGCCATCTCATTATGTCCTCCACCGACACCTCTGTGAGCCATAATGAATCGCATTAATTTATTAGCCTTAATTTTCGTACTTTCACTTCGAATGGAAAATTTTACTCCATTTGCTCTTTTTGCATATGCAACCACAACCGATACACCTTCTATAGTATTAACCATATCACTAATGGTACCAAGAAGTGAATCATTACAATCTTCTATATGTACAAACCCTAAATAACCATATATCTCTACATTATTCAATGCTCTTGCATATGCAATTAAATCAGATTTTACAATCTGATTTAATTTCAGTGATTTTATCATACTTATATCCGCTTGATTATATAAGAAATAAAACATTTCTATATCAAGAGCATTAACTCTTCGAGATAAATTATCAGTATCCATCATTATTCCATATAGTAAAGCTGTTGCAACATTAACAGTTAAAGAAATATTATTAGAATAAAAATATTCTGCTACTATTGATGAACAAGCACCAATATCTGATCGGATATCTCTAAAAATATAAGTATCAGTCTCATTTACTATTTCATGATGGTCAATTACCATTACGTTTTGCTTAATTAGATTGGTGATATTAGAGTTACCTAGTTGTGTATCAACCAATATGACAAAATCATTTTCATTATACTTCATTTCATTTTTCACTGTCATTTTTATATCAAATAGTTCAACCATTTTTTTTGAATTGGCTTTTTCTATTGTTTGTACATGAATAATCTTTGAACTAATCCCGTGCTTCTCTAGTAAATACTTAATGCCTAGACTACTTGCTATAGCATCTGGATCAGGTATATTGTGAGGTTGTATATATACCTTTCCAGCATTTTTAAGTTGTTTTAACAATTCTTTTAATTTATCTTTCATTGTTGCCTCCATACAAGCACTATAATTTCATTAATTATTTACCTCTACTAGCACTATTTGATTCTGTTGGTTCTATTTTGTCTGCAGATTCATCTTGATCTGACTCATTTATTGAATCTACAGTTTCATCTGGCTGATTTTCTAATGATTTAGTAGTATCTTCAGCTGGTTGGTTTACATAATCAACTACCATATCAGTAAAAGCTTTTAGACACACATTACTTTGCAGTACTTCCTCTGTATCTTCCCATACTTCTCCATCATAACTTATATAGCCCTCACCATCACTTAGGTCAACTTTCCCTAACCATTTAACATCTCTATCGAATTCAGCAGCTATAGGAAATTTTGTTCCAGGAGTAGTCATTTTAATAATAACCGCAAATTTCTTATTCTTATCAAGTGTTATCGGTTGTTTAAGTTTAATTGTATAATATCCACTATATTCTCTAAATCCACTTTCTAGGAATATCATATTTTTCAGATCATCTTTGCTTGTAAAGTCTTCAACTATATAAACCTCATATTTAGAATTAATCCCTGTTGTATAAAAACTGATAGCATTCAATTGTTCTTGTTGATTACCTGTTTCATATACATTAGAAAAATATGCTGTATCTGTATTGAATCCTAACTTACCCACTAGTCCAAGCCAATCCGCTTGATATATTTTATCGTAATTATCATTATCTTCTATTTTACTATAAACCATATTTTGTTTGCCTACATAAGTATCATAATAGGAAATGTAAAAATACCCTTCTTCACCAAAATCAGTACCGAAACTGTTTTTGCAGATAAATGCACCATCACCTTCTGGACGGATAATAAAATTCTCCTTGGGATAATTATCATCCCATCCTACAATAACAACATCATGGTTAGATTTTTCTTCTCCATCATAATTCATTGAATAAGTATTTCTATTATAGTATTTCTCATTTTCTGTATCTCTATATTCCCAATAAATTGATGTATGAACGCCACCATAGTTCTTAACAGTATTTTTAATCGTCTCAAAATTATCAGCAGGTATAAAATATGCTTCTTGTAGATGCTTGACACTTTTCACATCTTTTGTTGAAATTCCATCTCCATAGATATCATCACTTTCCAATATAGGTCCAGACCATCTAGCGAAATATGCTAATGCAAGCATAAAGTCTCCGCCTTCATCTTGTGTCAAATTATACCCATGTTTTAGAGAAACATTATCTTCAGAAAAATCATATATTTCACCAGATTGTTTTAATAAACTAGATTCAATGGAACCAAGAGCCGCAAATGCCCAACATGTACCAAGGTTTTTTTGATTTTTAACAGAAGTAACATTTCCTTCTTCTCTTAGATCATATCTAGCATTAGCTTTATCTTTATATGGACCATTATCAGAATTGATAATAACCACTCTATTATCACCATCCCATAATACCTCACATCCAAAAGCTTCCATAACAATTCTTATTGGTAAATAAATTCTACTGTTATTATTTATTGCATATGTATCATTTTCAATTTTTTCTTCATTCTTGTATATAAATTTTTCACCTATTGAAACATTTACTACTATGTCCCCATGTGTGATAACTACTAGACTTAATTCTCCCACCCACTCTACTTTGGCACCAAAAGACTCTAATGTAAGTCTAAGAGGAACCATTGTTCTGTTATTTTCATCAATATACGGTATTCCATAATATTCATCATATACTATATATTCGTTATCTAGAATAACAGAAACCTGTGGAGTATCTATAGCACAAATAGAGGTAGGTACAATAAAGACAATTGTAAATACATATACAAAAAGCATTTTTATATTTTTTTTCATCTTCAATATTTAACCTCTTTTCTATATACATTGAACTTAATCATCTATATACCTATTTCAATAAGTTCAATATATGTTTTAATTGGTAAGATGTACTTTTTTAGGTGGTTTACTTCCAAAATATTGATAAAGATTAGCCTTCATCATTCCAGTATATAATTTTCTTTTTTTATCCGCATTCTTTCCAAAATATCTTTCAAATTCTTCAAATGATGTAATTACAAAATAAGACCAATCATCTAGATTATTGTCAAAAGTAATCTTCATATCTTTATATAGTCCTTTTACACTTTCTTTATCCTCTAGTCTTTCACCATAAGGTGGATTAGTAATAATAAATCCATACTTCTTATTATGGCTAGTCTTTCTCATGTCTCTTTCTTGAAAGTGAATTTTGCCTTCAACACCAGCATTTTTAACATTTTCTCTTGCAAGCTTTAGAACATTATAATCTATATCATAACCAGCAATGTTTAATTTACAAGTTGTATCAATAACATCATTAGCTTCATCTACTGCCTTAAACCATGATTTCACAGGAATAATATTTTTCCACTTTTCTGCTGTAAACTCTCTATTAAGTCCTGGAGCCATATTCATAGCGATCATAGCTGCTTCAATAGGAATAGTTCCACTACCACAGAAAGGGTCAACCAATATTCTATCTTTGTTCCATGGTGATAATTGAATCATCGCAGCTGCCAAAGTTTCACTGATAGGCGCTTTACTAGTGAATGTTCTATACCCTCTTTTGTGTAGAGCTTCACCACTTGTATCTAAGCATATAGATACTCTATCTTTTTTTATAAATACCCTTAAAGGATAATGTTCACCCTCTTCATTAAACCAATTGACATGGTAGGTTTGTTTTAGTCTTTCAACGATCGCTTTTTTAATTATTGATTGAATATCTGATGGACTAAAAAGCTTTGATTTTATTGAAGAAGCTTTTTTTACCCAGAATTTACCGTCTTGTGGTATCCATTTTTCCCATGGTAAATCCTTTGTCTTATCAAATAACTCTTCAAAACTAGTAGCAGTAAATTCCCCTACATTAATTAAAACTCTTTCTGCTGTCCTTAGCCAAATATTTGATCTACAAACACCCAGTTCATCTGCTATATAGGTTATTCTTCCATCTTCAACTCTCTTAATTTCATAACCTAGGTTTATAATTTCTTTTTTCAAAATAGATTCGACCCCAAAAATACAAGGTGTTGTTAATTCAATATATGACATCATTTTGCTCCTTTATCAATTAGTATATATTCATAGTTATCTCTTCAGCATTACTCTTTCATTATACTTTAAATAAATCTATTCTACAATAATCTTACACATTAAATCTTTGTTACATATCTTTAACTTACTCAACTTTCCGAAAAAATATTACATCTAATGCCCATAGAATCTTGAACTTGAAAAAATTTTATGTTAACATACAAGAGAATTAGGTAATTAATTCCATTCCCAAAAATATGTAATTAAAAATTTATGATGAAGGGGGATAAAATATGGAAAATATGAAAAGTCCTAATATATTTATAAAATTCATAAAAAGTTTTACTGATTTTCGTGTTTACAATAAAATAAGGCATGAAAAATTAGGTAAATCATTTGGTTACCTTATACTTTTTGCATTGATTATTGGAATTACTTTCGGATTAGTTGTATCTGTTAAAACTAGTCATTCCATTGATAGTACTGTTGAATTTTTACAATCCGATGATATACCTGAAATAACTGTTCGTAACGGTATTCTTAATATTGATATGGATGAACCTCTAGTTTTAAATGATAATCATGATTTTATATTTATTGTTGATATGACTGATAGATATACTTTGAATGATTTAGCTGGTTATTCAATAGGATATTTAATAACTCCAGAACGAATAATTATTAACCAAGCAGGAAGTCCTCCAATGCCTTTGGAATTCAAAGATCTGAGAGATTTCAATATTGATAAACATTCAGTGATTGAAATACTAAATAGTTTTAAAGGACTTGCAATTGGATTTATTATATTTATAATAATCCTAGGTACTATCTTGTTAAAATTATTTGACAGTTTGATTCTAAGTATCATTGGTATTATTTCAAATTCTATACTAAAAACCAATCTAAACTATACTGAATTATATAAAATTGGTATTTATGCTTTGACATTACCATCACTTATAATGCTATTGATTAATAGTCTTGGATTCACTTTAGCATTTGGATTTAAAATATTAATATATTATGGTATTTCAACAATCATTATTGTTATGGCATTAAAGAATATATCAATAGATGATAACAACGAAACACTTATTGAAAAAGATAATATCAATTATTAATTTCAACCAAAAAATTGTAAGCCCAATATCATTCATAATATGATATTGGGCTTATTAATGAGTTCATGATAGGATTATTCTAATATAATTGATTTAATTATATCCCCATCAAAATCTTTAATGATAAATTTATTCTCTTCCATAATTCCATAGCTATTAGGATTATCCTCCTTCGGTAAAGAAATGGAACCTGGATTGAGTATATATTTATTGTCCACTTTCTTAGCGACAGGTATATGAGTATGTCCATGAATTAATATATCCCCATCGTCTATAGGTGGCATGTTGGCTTCATTAAATAAATGTCCATGAGTAGCAAATATTCTTTTGTTATTATGAAATATAATATTATAATCACTCATGATAGGAAATTCTAGAACCATTTGGTCAACTTCAGCATCACAATTTCCTCTTACACAAATAATCTTTTCTTTTAATTCATTAAGTACCTGTATAACTTTTTTAGGTTCATATTCCTTTGGTAGGGAATTTCTTGGTCCATGATATAAGATGTCCCCAAGTAAAATTATATAATCAGCACTTTCTTCTTTAAATTTTTGAATTGCTTTTGCAGCATAATAAGAAGAACCATGTATATCTGATATAAACAATAACTTCAAGTGTATCACCTTCCTTAATTATTAATAGTAATAATTATTCCATAAATGTACAGTAAGGTCAATAAAACGAGACATTTAACTAAAACGGATAGAAGTATTTATAATGAGTTGAATAGTGTTTTTATAGATAAAGTTTTTCTATACAACAAGAAAGAGAATCATAAAATGATTCTCTTTACTCTGGGTTATAATGAGAGGGGATTCTCTATTATATTTTTGTGCGCCTCTGCGCTTCTGTATAATATTATGTCGATTCTTAATGTCACATTATGTCTATTATTATGTCGTCAATTAAAATTATATATAAAGCAAGTGTTGTTAGTATGTATTTAATTTGTCTTTTATGTGTCTTTTTCTGCTATTTTTTTACAAATAATTTTATATTTCTTGTTTATTATAGATTTATTCTATATATTTATTACTCTATTTATATAATAGTTATCAAAAAGGCAAATAAAACTTCTTGCTATTTTGGTTAAAAGTGTTATAATATATCTATAATATAAAAAGAATAGTTCTTATAGTAACTATTCTATTCTGGTATAATTAGTATTAAAACTTTCCCTTAAAAACAAAGGAATACCGCTCTATTCAATATTATAAAGGACCATACCAAAAAATATAGCTGGCTATTGTAATGATAGTAGCAATTTATATTTATAATTTTAACCATTTTGGTATAAAGTTATATTTTCATATAGAAATAAAATATCAAGAGGTGAATAGTAAAATGCAAAATAAAGTTCAAGAAAACGAAATTTATTCTTTTAAGAAAGAATCTTTGATTCTAAGAGATTTACTAGCTACTGACAGAACCTTTCTAGCTAATGAAAGGACCTTACTAGCATATATAAGAACTGCTCTGAGTCTAATTGTAGCTGGGGCTTCATTTATCAAATTTACAGATAATCTCACAATAGAAATTATTGGAATGATATTGGTACCATTTGGGACTCTAATTGGGATAGTCGGATTAATTAAGTTTTTAAAGACAAATAGGGATCTGAAGAAAATAAAACGCATAGCGGGTTATGATATAAATTAAGTATTATTGTACATAACGAGCTTGAATTACAAAGCTCGTTTTTTTATGTTTAATTATAATAAAGGTCAGACTAATTTATTCTTAATAAATAATTGCGCAGCCCCTAAAGCTATTGCATTATCTTTATAATCTCCACCCTTAATAAATATTATATTACTTTGATTTCCTGAGATATGTTTTTCTATATACTTAATTAAAAAATTATAAAATATATCAGATAAATTAATGATGGGTCCACTAAGTATAACCTTACTAGGATTAACAATGGTCACATAATTAGCTAAACCAATCCCTAATATGTTAGCTGCAAATTCAAATACCTCATTAGCGAGATACTCACCTGATTCAGCAGCTTTAATGATATCATTAAATGTGATAGTATTTATATTTTTTTTAATAGTTGTTGCTCTTCCTAATTTGATAAGACTAACATATTTTCTTACAATAGAAAGAATCGATGCATAACATTCTACGCATCCCGTTTTACCACAATAACAAGTTTCTCCATCATAATTGACCACCATATGTCCAAACGCATCGTTTGCGTTATTGATGGTAGGAATTATTCTACCATTTGCGATAACACCCATTCTTATACCTATACCACAGTTTACATAAACAATGTTAGAATATTCCAACAATGAACCAGATAAATATTCAGCGTATACAGCAGTATTAGCACCATTATCAATAATTATCTCAATGTCTAACTCAGCTTCTAGCATGTCCTTGATGGGTACATTATTCCAACCTTTTGCATAAAAGTTATTAGGCTTGAATATGATACCTTGTTTAGAGTCTAATGGACCTATAGTACCAAGACCACCGCCAACTATTTTTTCTTTTACAATCCCCAAATGATTCAAGCCTTTATTAAACACATCTTTTATACTTCTAACCGTTCTATCAGGTGTCATATCCTGCTTCATTTGAAATTGTTCATCATATAAGATTTCTCTTTTTAGATTAGTAATAATAACTTTTGAATAAGTTCTTGATATATCAATTCCAATGAAATAATATTCAAATGGATTAACATCAAATAATGTTGGCTTTCTTCCTCCAGTTGACTCTTGCTCCCCTATTTCAACAATGAATTTGGATTCCATTAATGTGGCCATAGATCTATTAAGAGTAGTAAGTTTCATATTGGTATATTTTATAATCTTTTTTTTAGTAAGAGGTCCAAATCGATAAATAATACTAAAAACTTTTTTATTATCTTCTTTTAGACTTTCAACATACTTATAAAATTCCATATGTTCACATCCTTAAAAAAGAGCCGTCTCAACAAAAGCGATTTTACCGCGTTATTATAGTATTATGCTATAATTTTAATTAAGACAGCTCTTAAACATCAATTTATTTTAATTCATCTTCATTTATTTCTACACTATATTGTTCTTTTAATGAATTAAACTTATCTGTATAAACTTTTGTTTGTTCATTTCTTATTAGATTTTGACTGATTTGTTCTTTTACTTGCTCATAAGTTTTTATTGTTGCTTCTTTCTTCTCTTCAACAATAATTAAATGATATCCAAATTGTGTTTTAACCACTTCACTTAATTCACCAACTTTTAATTCAAATGCTGCTTCATCAAATTCTGGAACCATTCTTCCTTTACCAAAGAATCCTAAATCTCCACCTTTTTCTTTTGATGGACAAGTTGAATATTCTTTGGCTGCTTCGTCAAAAGATTTTCCTTCTTCAATTTCTTTTCTTATTCTATTAGCTTCTTCTTCTTCTTTTACAAGAATGTGTTTAGCTCTCACTTCTTCTGAAGCAACAAAAGATTTTCTATTATTATCATAATAAGCTTTCATGTCTTCTTCGCTTACAGTAACTTTTTCTAGTAATTTTTGGATAGCAAATCTCTGTAATAAACTATGAGTCGCTTCTTCTAAGATTTTTTTGAATTCTTCTTCGTCGTCTAATTTGTTAGCAGTAGCTTCTAAATAAAAAAGCTCAGCAGCAACAAGCTCATCAAGTAATCTTTTTCTTCCCTCTACTGTACTTACTTCCATCATTTGTTGTTGTGGTAAAGAACGCATAATATTCATTAAATGTTCTTTAGTAATTTCTATACCTTCCACTTTAGCTAATACATTATTATCCATAGTAATCTCCTCTATATATTTTATTTGAAAATGCTATATTTCCATAAAAATTCATGTCTATATAATAATATTATATATACACACAATTTGCAATAACAATTATAAATACATACATATATATTGAACCAAAACATCTATACACCCATTTCAATAAGTACAATATATCTTCCTTGATTTTATAAACTTATCTGATTGAAAGACTAAGCAACTTATTGTATAATCTACACTAAAGGAGTGAATGAATATGGAAATTAAATCTACTAGTTTTGGTTTTACGACATCTGGAGAAGAAGTAACCAAATATACATTGTACAATGATAATAATTGTAGTGTAAGTATTCTTAATTATGGTGGAATCATTAATAATATTATGGTACCTGACAAAAATGGTAATATTGAAAATGTTGTTCTTGGTTTTGATACATTCAAAGAATATGAAGAAAAGTCACCTTTTTTTGGTAGCCTTGTAGGTAGAATAGCCGGAAGAATCTCTAACGCATCATTTGAAATTGATGGGACTACTTTTGATCTAGCTGCAAATAATAACGGCAACACTCTACATGGTGGTTTAAAAGGTTTTGATAAAGTTATATGGAACGTAACAGGAATTGTAAAAAAAGATAGTGTATCTCTTTATCTTAATTACATAAGTAAAGATGGAGAAGAAGGTTTTCCTGGTAATCTTGATGTAAATGTTACTTATACTTTTAATAATAATAATGAATTAGAACTCTATTATAGTGGTAAGACAGATAAAAAAACAATTGTTAACATGACTAATCATTCCTACTTCAACTTATCTGGTAATGGAAAAAGAGATGTATTAGAACAATATCTACATATTAATGCAGATAAATATGGACTTGTTGATACTGAAATCATTCCTACTGGTGTTGCTGACGTTGCTGGTACTGCATTTGATTTTAGAGAAATGAAATTAGTTGGTAAAGATATCAGAAATGATGAAATTCAATTAAAGAATGCAGGCGGATACGATCATCCTTTTATGCTAAATGAAGATGATAATATATCCGCAGCTATGTATGATAAAGAAAGCGGACGTTATATGGAAGTTGTCACTGATCAGAAATCTGTTGTCTTCTATGCATGTAATCAAATGGAATCAGGTATGAAATTAGCTTCTAACATGGTTACAAAAAAACATATAGCTTTATGTCTGGAAACTCAATATTATCCAGATGCTATTAATCAAGAATGTTTTGACTCAAATATCTTAAGCCCTGAAGATACATACAAGGCTTATACTAAATATAGTTTTAAAATCAAATAATCAACAGTTATGCTGTATAGAATCTATCTTATAATGGCAAATCATAAGATAGATTCTTAATTAAAGTCATCATTATCTTTTGTATGCATCGCTTTTGATTCTTTATAGTATCTATTTAACTTTCTAAGATTATAACTCCATAAAAATATAACGAATGGAATAAATATAATAAATAGATTGCTGCTTTTTGACATTAAAATATAGTCATATAATCCATGTAATAATACTGGAATCCATAAAGATAATCTTAGATAATATTTTCTTTGTCTTTCATTCTCAGCAAATTTTGCCAATGATAAATAATATCCCATAGTTATGGCAAACAGCATATGAGCAGGAACAGAAAAAATAGCTCTCTGCAAACCAACCGTTGTTACATTAGAGTATCTAAAAACCACATATAGAACATTTTCTACTGTTGCAAATCCAAGTGATACAAAAACCGCATAGACAATGCCATCGAGTTTTTCATTGAAGGCCTTATGATGATAAGCAAATGTCTTGACAATTATTCTTTTGACATATTCTTCAGTGAAACCAGCAACTATAAAAGCCACATATACAACTTGTAACACTCCAGTAAATATATTAAAATATGCTAATATCCTTTCTATTAATATAATAGGCAAGATACTTACCCCACCTAGAAGAAATATCTTAATTAGTAGATGTAATGGTTCTTTATCATATCTATCTGTTAAATATATACCTAAAGCTAATGCTATACCTGGTGTAATAGCTACTACATACAGATCTATATCCATTTTAGTCCTCCAATTTATCCCTTATTATATATGTTCAGTATATAGAAATAATTAATACTTAATTTAAACTTAATCTTAGATTAATCTTATTGTGTTATATTATAAAATGTAATATAATAAAAAACAACATAATATAAATTATATATATTAATATGTACAAATCGTCTGTTTCATATTAATAATATTATTTATACTTAAAATATTAAAATAGGTGGAGGGAATTTATGACTATGGATAAAAGAATTTATCGCTCAAGAGATAATCAAATGATTTGTGGTGTTTGCTCAGGTATCGGAAAATACTTTAATATAGACCCAACCATTGTTAGAATTCTATTTCTTATAACACTTTTCACATGGGGAACTGGTGTAGCAATATACATAATCTGTTCTATTGTCATACCAATTGAACCTATAAAACTTGACCACGACATTTATGATTATAATATCGAAGAAGAGAGACATGAAAGGCATGGTTTCTCTAATAGTAATGGCAGAACAATTGTTGGAATCATATTGGTTATTATTGGTGCTGCATCAATATTGGAAAAAATATTTAATTGGTTCAGTTTCGACCTAGTATGGCCAATAGCTATTATTGGTGTTGGATTTCTTATTCTAACAAAAGATAGAAATTAATAAAATCGGTAAGTGGCTTATACCTGCTTACCGATTTTCTATATTCTTCTCTATATTTTATAACATCCTAGTAACACTATATTAACGTTCACTCAGCACTCTTTCTTCATATCTCATTACTTCATCTAACCAGTTTAATCCGATTGGATATTTATTGACATAACAGTAATAATCCCAAATAGCATGCCAAGGAAATGATTTCAATTCTTCCAGCACAGCGAGACGTTTTGTAAAATCAAAATTCTTCTCTGCCTCAGTTAGAATTCCTGTTGGCTCCAACAAAGCGATAAGTAAAGCTTTCATCATGTTTCTTGTACCTATTGTCCATGCAGCGATTCGATTAATACTGGCATCAAAGAAATCAAGTCCAATATGTACTCTATCTAGAAGGTCATTTCTAATAACTTCAGATGCTATTGCTTGTAATTCTTCATCTAATAATATAACATGGTCACTATCCCAACGTACTGGGCGACTGACATGTAGAAGTATCTCATTAGTAAATAATGATAATGCTGATATCTTGTTAGAGATTGTTTCAGTGGGATGAAAATGTCCTGCATCCAAACATACCATTGTATCATTTTTTATGGCATATCCCATATAGAACTCATGAGAACCTACTACATAACTTTCAGAACCTATTCCAAAAAGTTTGCTCTCTACAGCATCCAGATGATACTTAGTGTCAATCTTTTCTTCTAATATCTTATCCAATGAATCTTTAAGTCTTTTTCTAGGTCCTAATCTATCAACTGGAATATCTTTGAATCCGTCAGGTATCCATATATTCATAACTGATGGTGTTCCTAATTCTTTACCAAAATACTCGCTGATTTTTCTGGATCTCTTTACATGTTCAATCCAGAATTCTCTAATTTCCTTATTGGGATGAGATAATGTCATACCATCAGCTGCATATTTATGAGAGAATAAGGTTGGATTAAAATCAAGTCCAATATTATTTTTTTTAGCCCATTTTACCCAATTTTTAAAATGTTTTGGCTCAATCTCATTACGATCTACTTTCTCTCCATTTGTTTCTAGATAAATGGCATGTAGATTAAGACGTTTTTTTCCTGGAATTAATTCAAATGCTTTTTCAATGTCTGCTCTAAGTTCATCTGGTGTTCTTGCTTTTCCAAAGTAATTTCCTGTTGATTGGATACCACCGCTTAATTCCCCATTGGGATTTTCGAAGCCGCTTACATCATCTCCTTGCCAACAATGCATTGATATTGGTATATTATTAAGTTTATCCATTATTTCTTCAGTATCAATATTATAATTCTTATAAAATTCCTTAGCTAATTCATATGATTTCTTTATATTATCTTTATTTACCATTGTTACCTCCTTGTAATACTTGAGCTTTCATAATTTATTCTGATTGTATTTAGGGTAATTCCAAAAATCTGTTCCATTTATCTTCAGCTGATTTCAGTTTTGCAGGAACAAACTTTTCAATATTAAAAGAAGCATTTATTATTTCTCTAGCTTTAGCTAACGACTGGATTTTACCTAATGTTATATATTGAACCATTAGGTTACCAATTGCTGTTGCCTCAATTGGACCTGAATACACTTCACACTCTGTATAATCTGCACATAGCTGGTTAAGATACTTATTTTGTGACCCTCCACCAACGATATGTATCTTATTAATTGTTTTATCACTAATCTCTCTTAATTCAATAAGCACTTGTTTATATTGTAGTGCTAAACTTTCAAAAATACATCTGGCAATATCACCAGGAGTACTTGGAACTGTTTGTCCTGTTTCCAGACAATAAGCTTTTATTTCCGCTATCATGTTAACTGGATTCAAGAATCTACTGTTATTTGGATTAATAAGCGCTGTACTTTTGGATTCTTTAGCTAAAACAACAAGTTCGCCAAAGTTATACTTATCATTCAATAATCTTTTTACCTCTTGAATCAACCATAATCCCATTATATTCTTTAGAACTCTGATTTTATTATATGCTCCCCCTTCATTAGTAAAATTATAAGAAAGAGCTTTATCAGTACAGATTGGATTATCATTTTCTATCCCCATCAATGACCAAGTACCAGAACTTATATAAGCAAAATCTTCATCCATTGCTGGAACTGATACTACTGCTGAACCAGTATCATGAGTAGCTGGGGCAATAACTTTGACCTCATCAAGATTTACTTTTTCTTTAACTTCTTTTGATAACGAACCAATAACAGTTCCTGGTTGTACTACTTTTGGAAATTTATTTTTATCTATACCAATAATATCAAGTAACTGATTATCCCATTTCATATCTCCTATATTATACATTTGCGTCGTAGTTGCATTAGTATACTCAATTGCAGCTTCGCTACATAATAGATAATTTAGGTAATCTGGAATCATAAGTACCATATTAACATTATTCTCTATCTCAGGATTAGATTTTACATGTTCGAATAATTGATATAAAGTATTAAACTGCAAGAACTGTATCCCTGTTTTTTTGTAAATTTTCTCTTTAGATATATGATTAAAAATTTTATCCATTGTATTATCCGTTCTACTGTCTCTATAGGCATATACAGGATATATTCTATTCATATCATTATCTAATAAAACATAATCTACAGCCCAAGTATCAATACCAATACTTTCAGCCTCCAAATTATTATTACTGAATTTTTTTAGACCAATGATTATTTCAGAAAACAACTGTTCCACATTCCAAAAACATCTATTTTGTTTTCTATCGATTTTATTACTGAATCTATGAATTTCTTCTATATTCAATCTATTCTTTATAAGAGTACTTTTAATTACTCTACCACTTGAAGCACCAATATCTACTGCTAAACATATTTCTCCCAATTAATCAGCTCCTAATATATTTATCATCAAAGATTATTAACATATAATTTCAAATTCTATATTCATCAATCTTGCTACCTTTTCAAATATATTTGCATTTTTACCAATAGACATGGCACAATGATGAGTCGGTGCCTGTGAAAACCATTTATTCATGAACTCCCTAGGTCCTAATTCAAATTTAATTGGAGTCATAGTATTACCAATTTTCATTGTAGGTCCATTAGTTGCTACACCTTCACTTACTATCATTTTTAATTTCCCATCTTTTGTCTGTGTTAAACCCAATGTAGTGATGTCACCTTTTTTGACAGTAGCTTCTACAGAAATACCGGAACCTTTTTTACCATGATATAATCCTAGACCACGCAGCATAGGTTTTCTATCAGAAATACTAACATGAAACGGTCCATCATGACCTAATAATATAGTTTGATCATTAAAATCTCCTACTACAATTTCACAGAAACTTCCTCCTACATTAAGGATATCACATATTTTCATTGCTATTGCCGTCTTCATATCCCCTTCACCAGAACAAGGTATTCCCCTAGCCGTTAATAGGGAATGTCCTAAAATAAAACCTTCTTGTATATGCATATATTCATTACCCTCTAAACTTCGATAATAATAGGTAAGCGCATCCAAATCAAACTTTTTGACCATTTTCTCTTGGGCTACAGCAACTGTACAAGACCAATCTAATTGTTCTTTTGTCGGTTTCTTAGCTAAAGGATCAGCAGGTGAATCTTCACTAATGATAAACATATCTTTGACTTGATCCATTTTAGATTTTTTCTCTTCATCTGTAACACTATGAACTAATTCTGCCAAATCACACATTTCCATTACCTCTACATGCATACCTGTTTGTCCTTGTATCATTGTAAAGTCACTATACATATCAAGCATACCAGGATATGTATGTCCCAGGAAACCCATTTTGCTATATTGAAGTGTTCTAACAACAGATACGGCTCTTACCCACTCTTCAATCTCCTCCCACGCAGCTACTGCATCAGGGTGATTATAAGTAACTTCATCAGCAATAGATATTTTAGGGGTTTTCTCTAAACCTAATAATCCAGAAACAACATGAAAATCAATACCTGTACGTTCAAAGGCATTGGATATTTCTGGTACACAACATGCACCACAATGAGCTAACCATTCTCCAGTACTAGTATGATCATAATTAATACTAGCTGCTGGTTGTAGGTTTAACACAATAACAGGTTTTTTACAGATTTGAGGAATAGCTATATGGTCTGCACTCATTGCATATGTACCGGCATAACATATTAGAAGATCAATATTTTTTTCATTAAACCATTCAGCTGCCTTTTCACTTTTGTCTCTACTGTCTACCATGCCATAGTTATATACTTCTCCCCACTTATTCAGCTTGCCTTCAACAAACTCTCCATACCCTAAAAGTCTATCATACAGCCCTTCAAACTGTTCCCAATAAGTTGGGTGTCCAATAATATAAATTCCTATTCTAGCCTTTTTAATTCCTTTTATTGGTTCGATACAACGTTCTATCATATTAGTAACCTCCTACTAGTCAATTAATTTTCCGTCATAAAATCATTAACATAATATCATTTCAAATAAAATACTTCTCTCATTGGTTTAATTGGATCAGTATCACTAAAATCAAAAGAACCCTCAACCATTTTGGAAGTAATACTATTCCATTTGTTACAGATTTCACTGTTATCAATATATTCAAAAGCTGAGTCTATGTCATTGCATTCAAAACAATAAAAAAATTGATTACCATTTTGAAAAATTGAATAATTCTCAATTCCCGCTTTACTGTGTTCCTCTAAAATTTCATTCCAAGGGTCCAAATGCATTTTGACATATTCATCTAAATATTCTTCTTTAATAATCCATGTCCAAGCTAATTTATTACTTTTCTTCACTTTGACACCTCCTACTTAATATGATAGGGCTGTCTCGTACATGTATAATGAGACAACCCCATTGTTAAATTATGTTGACCTTAAGTAATTTATTAATAAATTTCTTTCCACTCTGCTATATTGCCAGCATCAAATTTGTAAGGATCTCCTAACATGACTTCAGTTCCATCTCCAACGCTAATAACTGATTTTTCACCTAGATCTCCAGCTGTGAACTTATCTCCTTCAGCCCCTGTAATTTTTCCAGTCACTAGTGCTTCCGCTGTATATCCTGCTAAGTATCCTACATCAATTGGATTCCATAAATACATCCATTGACATACTCCACTTTCAATATATTCAGCCATCTCACTTGGTAATCCTAGACCAGTTAATTGAATTCTATCCGACAAACCTTTGTCTGTAATAACTTTACCTGCTGCTGCAATACCTACTGTTGTTGGAGCAATGATACCATTAAGTTGAGGATATGACTTTAACAATGCTTCCATTTCAGATACACTTTTATCTCTTAAGTCATCTCCATAAGCAACTTTAACTAATTCTATGTTCGAGTAATCACTTTTTTCTAATTCTTTTTTCATCCATTCAATCCATGTATTTTGATTTGTAGCTTGAGAAGTTGCACTAAGTACAGCAATCTGACCTTCCCCATTAATCATTTCAGATATAGCTTCTATTTGAACACGACCTATTCTTTCAGGATCTGCTTGGTTAACATGAATCATACGACTGTCACTATTTACTGCTGAGTCTAATGAAAGCACCTTAATACCTGCATTCATAGCTTTTTGTAATGCTGGCTGAAGTGCATCAGGGTCATTACCTGCAATAGCAATACAATCTACTTTTTGAGCTATCAATTCTTCGATCATTTGAATTTGAGCTTCTGCAGTTGGTTGATCAGGCGCTTTCAAAATAGCTTCTGCACCAATTTCATCAATAGCTTTTTTAAATCCTTCCATTTCTTTTTCATTATATGGATTTCCTGTGTTTTTAACTATAATAGCGTATTTAGCTTTTTTCTCTTTATCAGCAGTTTCTTTTTTATTTGATGTGTTTGAGCTATCTGATGTATCCTCTTTCCCCCCACATCCAGTTATAGCAAAAATTAATGTTAGTACTAAAAGCATAGAAAGTATTTTTTTCATTTTGCATTCTCCTCTTTTATTTTTTTATATAAAATAGTATAACCACTTTATATCGATTAATTATTCATATATTGAACATACCATATATACAATCATCTTAATAAGTTCAATATATTTTCCTTGATTCAACTTATCTAGTACCATTTTTTCTAAAAAATTTGCCGAAAGTCTGTTTCAGATTTGGTACCATTACTGCAAATATAAGTAATAAACCAATTATTATAAGTAATATTTGAGCTGGTATATTAATTAACCCTAAACCATATCTTAGAAAACCTATTAGGAAGATAGAAATAACTGCACCTATCATCCTTCCTTTACCTCCAGCTGAACTAATACCTCCAAGAACAGCCATAGCGATTACATCTAATTCATAACCTGTTGCAACATTAGGTCTTGTACTCCCCATTCGAGAAGTAAGGAATAGCGCTGTAACCCCCGCCATCAAACCAGTAAGTGTAAAAATAATTATTTTTATCTTATCCACTTTGACTCCTGAAAATTTACTGGAAGTTATATTATTTCCCATTGCAAAAACTCGTCTACCGAAAGTAGTTTTATGTAATAACAATCCAAATAATATTGCAAAAACAACAAATACAATCAATATAAAT
Source organism: Vallitalea sediminicola (assembly GCF_054408565.1). NCBI lineage: Bacteria > Bacillati > Bacillota > Clostridia > Lachnospirales > Vallitaleaceae > Vallitalea > Vallitalea sediminicola. The sequence continues at coordinate 204,547 of NZ_BTPT01000046.1, read as the reverse complement.
GGAATTTTTCCAACGTATCCCCATCCTAGAAATGTATACCATTTAGGAAATTTACCAGCAGCTTGATCTTCCAAAATGATGTAGGCAATACCACGATATATTATCATTGTGGATAATGTAACAATAACTGCGGATAATTCTTTGAATTTTACTAATAAGAAACCATTTATAAATCCACATACAGTACCAGCAAGCAAACATATAACCATAGCTATCGGCATTGGAATTCCCATATTATATAGCACAGCCATAATTACAGAAGACAACGCAACGGTTGACCCAACGGATATATCAATATCACCAAGAACTAAAATGAATGCCATTGGTAAAACAATGAATGCTTTATCTAAAAAGGTCATTGTAGCATCAATTATAGTATTGAAATTCAAATAATAAGATGATAAATTAGCATTTACAACATTAATGATGATAAATATTAAAATCAGTAGCCATTCCCACTGGAAGAAAAAACTTTTTAGAGTAATATCTTTTTTGTTTCTGATTATTCGTTTCTCCATGATTTATATCTTCCTCCTAGTAAGATTTTTTTTCTTAATATTTTCTTTGACAATAGCATTAACTAACACAGCAAATAGGATAATGAATCCTTGTATCGCTTGCTGCCAAAAAGGTGAAACCAACAACAATGGTAATGCATTATTGAGAATACCTAATAACAAGGAACCCAATAGAATTCCTGAGATCTTTCCTGACCCTCCAGCTATACTGACACCACCTAATACACATGCAGCAATAACATTCAGTTCATATCCAGCAGCAGTATTACCTTGAGCTGAAGCGAATTTGGAAACCCATAACACTCCTGAGAGACCCGCAAGTCCACCCATTATGGAATATACTAACCATAATATCTTATCTGTATTTATTCCGCTTATTCTTGCTGAATCAGGATTGCTACCTACTGCATATATCTGTCTACCTGTTCTAGTGTGATTAATGAAATAATAGAAAACAATATATATAATGATTGCTATGAATATCAATGTATTGATACCTAATATAGAGCTGGTAGCAATATTCTTGAATCCTTTGCTCATTTGATGAGCACTTACCCATTTACCTCCACTTGCCATGAATGTAAGTCCTCTATAAACATTCATCATACCCAAAGTAGCAATGATAGGAAATATCTTAGCTTTCGCAACTAATAACCCTATTACACTTCCGCATATTAAACCAACCAATGTTCCTAACAAAATTACTATTAAAGGATTTAACTCTGGATACTTGCTAACAGTTAAAGCAGATATCATACCAGATAGTGCTAATGTTGCTCCTACTGATAGATCAATTCCTCTAGTAATTATTACAAGCATCATACCAACTGCCAATATACTGAGTATTGCTGTATTCGTAATCATATCATTAAGATTTTCAAAGGTTAGAAAACTAGAATTTCGAATCTGAACTACTACAGATAATAGTACAATAAACATTATTAAACCTAATTCCTTAATCTTTGAAACATCCATGTTCTTTATGTTTCTGATTATACTTTTCTCCGCCATGATCTTATCCTTTCTTAATATACTTGATTGAGTATTTACTTAGCCATTGCATGCTCTAGGATAACTTCCTGAGAAGCATCTTCTCTATCTAAAGCAGCTGTAATTCGGCCTTCACGCATAACAATAATTTTATCACTCATACCTAGTATCTCTGGCATTTCAGAAGAAATCATAATAATGCCATATCCCTTACAAGCTAAATCACTCATGATTTCATATATTGCTGATTTCGCACCTACATCAACACCTTTTGTAGGTTCATCCAATATAATTACTTTTAAATCCGCAGCTAATAATTTAGCTACAACTATTTTTTGCTGGTTACCACCAGATAAGGAACTAGCTAAATCAAAAATACTTGTAGCCTTTACATCAACTTTCTCACATAATTCTTTTGCAATTTCCGATTCCTTTTTATTAATTAACCATCCATTTTTTGAGTATTCATCAAGAGTTGGTAATGTAATATTTTTATCCAATCCCCATTCAAGTACTAATCCTTGCTTTTGTCTATCTTCTGGTAGATATCCAATACCTAATTTCATAGCATCTTTTGGCTCATGAATATTAACTTCTTCTCCATCAAAAAATATCTTACCTTCATCTGATTCCATAATACCAAAAATGGTTTGGCAAACCTCAGTTCTGGATGCACCTACAAGGCCAGTTAATCCTAATATCTCACCTTTATGTAAATTGAATGATATATCTCTGAATAATCCATTTTTTGAAAGCTTTTCTACTCTTAATAACTCTTCCCCTATTTCCACTTCATTTTTAGGGAATAGTTGAGTAATCTCTCGTCCAACCATTGCGACTATTAAATCTTCATTAGAGATTTCATCAACTTTCCATGTGCCTATATATTTTGAATCTCTAAAAACAGTTACTTCAGTGGCAAGTCTATACATATCTTCAAATCTGTGAGAAATGAATATAATAGATACTCCATTATCTCTTAACTTTTCTGCTATTCTATATAATTCTTCGCTTTCTTTTTTAGTTAAAGCAGCTGTAGGTTCATCCATGATAATTATTTTTGCATTTGTTGATAATGCCTTTGCAATTTCAACAATCTGCTGTTGAGCAACACTGAGTAAACCCATTTGCATTTTCGAATTGAACTCAGCACCTAATTCCTTTAAAATTTCATTAGCTTCTTCATACATCTGTTTCCATAAAATCCTTTTAGTGACGCTATGAATTTTTTCATGACCCATAAAAATATTTCCAGCAACACTTAGATCAGGATAACATGTTACATGTTGGTATATTGCAGCAATTCCAAGTTTCTGAGCATCTTTTGGATTTTTCATATTTATCTTTTTACCTTCTAGAAATATTTCGCCTTCTTCTGGTATTAAGACACCTGTTATAATTTTAATAAATGTAGATTTACCAGCACCATTTTCTCCCATTATTGCATGAATCTGACCTTCTCTTAGCCTAAACTCCACATTATCTAAAGCTTTAACCCCTGGAAAGATCTTCGTAATTCCTTTTAATTCAAGTACAAAATCTGACACTTGACTAATCTCCTTTCATTTATCATTGTGGTATCCAATAATAAAACAAATAAAACTTATTTTAATACCATTAGATATAATCACAAAACCAAACAAAAATATTTGTTAATAGTTGTTTTATTTTATCATTACCAACCATCTTTATGTATCTACTTTCAGTGTTTTTAATATTTTTTCAACCAAAAGCCTTTTCTATTTGTTTATATTATACTAAACATGCCACTCCGAGTCAATAGAAAAATGTTGTTTTGTGTTTTATTTTGTTTTTTCCTATCATTGTATGTTAATCTTATTTCTAAATATAACAAAACAGGTAGGTTATTCATTAAAAGAATAATCTACCTGTTTTTAAAAAACTATTAATTCATCACTTGCTTATTTATTATTATTTATTGTAATATGTCTCATTATTTTTTCTTCACTTGCCTCATAACCATCTAATTCAGCTACCATCTTTCCTTGATCCATTATTACTATTCTATCACTCATACCAATTAATTCATCAAAATCATTTGAAATCATTATGATAGCAGCTCCAGAACTTGCTAGATCCATAAATATATTATAAATATCAATTTTAGAAGCTACATCTATGTTAGCTGTGGGTTTATTGAATATAAAAATCTTAGAATTACTGAACAGCCATTTTGACAACATTACTTTCTTTTTATTACCCGCACTAAGATTTCTTAACCTTACTCTTATGTCATTAGGTGTTATGTTCATCATTTCTACATAATGACTAGTTATAAGTTTTTTTGCAGAACGACTCAAAGCACGTATTTTCTTTACATTTGCAGAAGTCATATTTTCATATATACTGTTATCGTAGAAAACACCTTCATTTTTATCTCCAATATAACATATACCATTGTTAACAGCTTGATGTGTAGAACTGATCTTTGCTTTCCTATCTTCAATATATATATTTCCGTTGAAATCCATAGCCCCGAATAGAGCTAATCCAATACTTGATTTGTGTGAACCTCTCAGTCCAGTAATTCCTAATATTTCTCCTTCATTAACGGAAAAATTGATATCTGAAATTACTTTTGTGGAGAGATTCTCTACCCTTAACAATTCTCTACCAATCTTAAAATTTCTTTTAGGATACCGTTCTCTTTTTTTAATACCAACCATATATCTTATCAGTTGACTCTTATCATATTTTTCTTTTATGTCATCTTGAATAATAATCCCTTTATTCAGAACTGTGATATGATCTGCAATCTCAAGTATTTCATCCATCCTGTGGGATATATATATTACTGTCATTCCCTTTTCTTTTATCTTCTTTATAAGTTTATTTAATTGCTCGCTTTCATTCTTATCTAATAGTGCCAAAGGTTCATCAATTATAATGATTTTACTTTCCATAGCCAAAGCTACTACAATCTCCAGAACCTTTTGAGTTGCTACAGATAGATATTTAACCTTGGTATCTATATCAATTTTCAGACCATATTCATCTAATATCTTAATTGTTCTCTCTCTTATTTTCTTCCAATCTACTATTTTCAACTTAGATATACCGATTTTAGGTTCATCATTCATAAACATATTTTCATATACTTTTAATTCTTGAAATAAACTTGTTTCATGATGTATCATAAATATCTTATCTTCGCACAAAAGTTCAACCACTCCTGAGTCAAAGCTTTCTAATCCCGAAAGAATCTTCATCATAGTAGTTTTTCCTGAACCATTTGAACCAATTAAAGCATATATCTCACCTTCATATACTCGAAAAGATTCAATATTAACTGCAACAATATTACCATATTTTTTTGTGACTTTTTCCATCTTTGCAAGTAATCTTCCCATAATTTTCACCCTACCCGCTATTAAGTCTTATATAATTTTGCGTTGTTAAAATTGATCCATATCCACTAAAGAAGCATATAATCTAATATCATTATTAAAATAATATTCTTTAAACATAGCAGGTATATTTTTATCTGCAACAATTTCTTTTATGTCATCTAATTGTGCAATACGCTTTAACCCTCTTTTACCATACTGTTTATGTTCTGCAACTAATATAACTCTATTTGAGATTTTTCTAAGTACTCGGTATAGATCTAAATACTCTTTATTATTGGTTGTATATCCTAATTCACTATCAATACCATCAACACTTATAAATGCTTTTTCAATTAAAATATTATCTAAAGAATGAATGGTTTCATAACCAAATATATCACCAGTTGCAGGATCAATCTCTCCCGCTGTAATAATTACTTTTACAGTATTGTAACTTATGATGTTCATAGCCACATTTATGTTATTTGTTACAACAACTAACCCCTTTTTTGATTTTAGATAATCTGATAATTCAAAGAGTATTGAACTGCCCCCTATAAAAATCACTTCATGGTCTTCTATTAATTCACTAGCAATCTTCGCTATTTTTGAGTGCAACTCATTCTTATCATTTTTTTCAATAATATAACTTTCTTCATCTTTTTCTTTTTTTAGAATGGCTCCACCATAAGTCTTAACAACTAGTCCCTCTTTTTCTAATTTATCCAAATCTCTTCTGATAGTCATTTCAGAGACAGATAACATCTTACTCAAGGTAACTACTTCCACAGACCCATTCTCATATAAAGTTTCTCTTATCGCTTGTAGTCTTTCCATACCAAACATACTATTCACCTGTAACCCTTTTATCTCTTTTTAAATAATAATTAACAAATAAAACAACCAACAATATAAGCCCCATTAAAAAGTCAATCAAATATGGGCTCAATTCTAATATATCCAACCCTCTTGACAAGACACTTAATGTACAGACAGATATCATAACTCCTATTACACTGCCTTTGCCGCCATTCACATTTACTCCACCTAATATAACTGCTACAATACTTTTAAGTAGATAGGAAGTTCCATAATCAGCTCTAATGGAATTATATCTGGAAGTCATAATGATTGCTGCAACACCTGTCAATACTCCCGCATAACAATATGCTAGAAATATCACTTTCCTGACATCTATACCTGAGTATTTTGCAGCCAACTTGTCCTCCCCGACTTTATATATAAGATTGCCTACATGTGTTTTCTTTAATATGTACCAAGTAATCCAACCAAATATTACAAATATGATTAATGGTACCGGAACAAAAGCAATACTATCATTTCCAATCCACAAGAATTCTCTTGGAAAATTAGATACAGCACCACCATGTGTCACATCTAAGGCTATACCTTCAAACAAAAGCATCATAGCTAATGTAGCTATTATTGATGGTACTCCTATAAATGAAACCAAAGCTCCATTCAGCAGACCGCAAATCAGTCCAATAACAATCATTATAATTATACCAAATATGGCTAAAAAACTATTTTGTAATTGTAGGCTGACCATAAATAATCCACCTATAATTCCAGCAAGTTTTGTCATTGCAATAACGGAAAGATTGATATCCCCTAATAACATTACAACCATGACAGCTAGTGCTATTATCCCGAATTCTGGTATTTGATGCAACATTATCAACAAATTATATCTGGATAGAAACTGCTCTGAACTTAATAATGCCATTAAGATTATGGTTATCATCAATAATGATCCTTGAATTACTATTTCCTTATTTTTGCCCACAGTTTCACATCCTTAATCATATTCTACAGAATATTTCTTTTCATTTTTTTTATTATATATAACATTATAACTAACAAGAACAGTAAACACTATTCCTATAAGAATTTTATGCAAAAATACAGAAATATGAATATAGGTAAATCCATTTTTCAATAGAATGATGAATATCACTCCAAATATAGCTCCTTTTACCGATCCATAACCGCCTACAATGCTAACCCCACCTAGAACCAACATAATAATAAAAGTTATTTCATAACCAGCATATCCTTCAATATATGCCTCACCTATTAAGGTTAGATGGATAAATGCACTAATACCAGCCATCAAGCCACAATATGCATACGTAAAAATGGTTATCCTATGTTTATTATATCCTCTTCTTATTGCTTGCTTCTCATTACCTCCGATAGCGTATATACCTCTTCCCATAGTGGTATATTTCAATATAAAATAAGTTATACCCCCTAAGATAATAATAAATAATATTTGAATAGGAATCCCAGCAATTGTTATTCTTCCAAATCTGGAAATACCTTCAGGTAATTGAAGGATATATCTTGTTTGGATAAAATATTTTACCATACCCCTATATATACTCATTGTCGCTATTGTAATTATTACAGACGAAACATTTAATTTAGAGACTAAGATTCCATTAATCCAGCCAAAAATCATACCTAGAATACAAGCTAAAATAAAAGCTTGCCATACATTAATATTATACATCTTAAGACATTGTGCCACTATAATAGCAATAGAAGCTATCATAGAACCTATAGATAAATCAATACCACCCAGAATCATAACTAACAATACACCAAAAGCACCTATAAAATAAACTGCATTACTTTTAAATAAATCTATCAATTCACTGATTTTAATGAAGTTAGGATTGATGGAGGATATTAATAATACAAAAACAACGGATATTATTGCTAAGTAATACTCTCTTCCTAATCTGTGTTTCTTTTTCATAGTATAAGTCCACACCTCCAAGACAGTATTTATTAATTTAGTATCATATACTTTGCGAAAAAAGTCAATACTATAATCTCTAACTTGGCTAATACTGGATTATCTCCATAATATTATTATAGGCTATTTATCTTATAAATACCCTGTTACTATTCTATCAATTAAATAAAAGATTAGCAATAAATTATTTATCACTAATCTTTTTATATTATTATAAATCAAAATACATTTCAAATTCTAGTGGATTAGGCATAATACTTACTTTTGCGGCATCCCTTCTAATACGTTTCAACTGGTCTCTAATTATACCCTCAGTGAATACTCCACCTTTTAATAAGAATTCATAATCTTTTTCTAGTTCATCAGCTGCTTCATAAAGAGATTTTGGTAACCCTTTAATCTTAGCTTTTTCTTCTTCTGGAAGATTAAAAATATTAACATCATATGGTCCATAACCTTCTTCAGTAGGATCAATCTTATTTATTATTCCATCCAGCATTGCCATCATTAGAGCCGAATAAGCTATGTATGGATTACATGTTGCATCAGATGGTCTGAATTCGAAACGCTTGGCGTCAGGTTTTTTAGCATACCCTGGTATTCTAATAACTGAACTTCTATTAGCCGTAGCAAAACAAATGCTAACAGGCGCTTCATATCCAGGTACAAGTCGTTTGTATGAGTTAGTACTTGGATTAGTGAATGCCATCAGTGCTGGTGAATGTTTTAGGATTCCACCTATTGCATATAATGCGGAATCACTCAAACCAGAGTATCCATTTTCATCATAGAATATAGGTTTAGAATCTTTGAACAATTGGAAATGTACATGCATACCATTCCCGGCTTCACCAAATATTGGCTTAGGCATAAAAGTGACTGTCTTACCATTCCTTACTGCTTCGTTTTTCAAAACATATTTAGTTAACATAGTTCGGTCAGCCATTTCTAGCAAACCACTAAAGCTCAATTCTATTTCTAATTGACCAGGTCCCCCTACTTCTGTATGATGATATTTGACAGGTACTCCTAGTTCTTCAAGCATTAACACCATCTTATTTCTAAGATTGTAATTAACGTCATTAGGAATATCCACATGATAACCATCATGATGACTAACTTTAAATCCAAGATTCTTAGTTTCTCTGTTCCCCATATTCCAATCTGCTTGTTCAGAATCTAGATAAACTTCCATATGGTTGGGAGTTGTTTTATATGATATATGGTCTAGAATATAAAATTCAAATTCAGGTCCATACAAAGTCTTATCTGCAATACCAGTTTCTGTCATATATTTTTCTGCTTTTTCGGCAACATATCTTGGGTCTCCTTCAAACCTTTCTATCTTATCCCCTATAGAATAGATGTTACCTATCATGGTTAATGCAGGTACTTCATTAAAAGGATCTACAAATGCGCTACTTAAATCTGGAATAAATACCATATCCGATTTTTCAACTGTTAGAAAACCATAGCTTGAGCCATCAAAACCAATACCATCTTCTAGTGTTTTTTCGGTAAATCTAGTTGTTGGAATGGTTAGATGATGCCATCTTCCGGCTAAATCAATAACTTTAAAATCAATGACTTTAATATCATTTTCTCTGCAATAATTTTTAAGTCCATTTAAATCTTTAAACATATAGCATCCCCCTAAATCAATAAGTTTTGGTAACTGCATTTTAAATCATATTATCTGTTATTACAACATTAAATAGTTTATATAATTATTAATTTAAATATTCCTAATTAAATTAATTTTTTGATGGGAAAACTTTATTATAATGCAACTTAGTGATTGTATTTGTATGGTTTATTTTAAATTATAATATATTATCTAATTACCAGTCAGTCAGAAAAAATGTTTTGTTCTGACGTGGTTTTTGCAAAATAGTATATGTATATGTTACGCCATCTACTTGCTCGTCCTGAGCAAAAAGCTGGATTCGGCGTCCTGCCTCACTACTCCACATATACATATACTATTTTGCTACTAATCACCTTGGTTATGATTCACAAAATACTTTTTCTTCTTTATTAGCGTTATTGATGGCTAGTTCAGAGTTTATTAAGAAAACTCAGTCAACTTATTATTTTATTTGTATGTTATAATTAAAAAAGATTAGAATAAGGTTAATCTAATTAAAGGTGGAGTTATAATGAACGAGTCTTTACTTGCTGATGTAAAAGTCAATTTGCGTATAATGAGTTATACTAAGGTGTCACCCACTTGGGGAGAGGTGATTTCCAAGCAGGAATTTAATCGTTTTTATTTTATATGTGATGGTAAAGGATTTGTTGAGATAGATGGTAAGAAGTATTTTCCAACAGGTGGGGATTTAATATTATTACCGGCGGGTAAAAAGGTTTCGTTTGGTACAATAAGTGAAAATACATATTTAAAATATTGGTGTCATTTTGATGCAAAAATAGGTGATAGCAATTTGTTTGATTATGTTCAATTACCTTATGTAGTTACTGTTCAAGATTATCATCATGTTATCAAATTATATAAGAAACTATTGGGTTATTACGACCATGAGGATTTACCTGCTTTACTTATGATAAAGTCGTTATTGATTGAATTGATTGCATTATATATTAGAGAAGCTAATAAGGATAGTGACTGTGATGTCCCTACTTTATTTTTTAATGAAAAAATATCTTTTATACTTCATTATATTGAAAAAAATATATCAAGACCTCTTAGCAATCAAATACTGGCTGAAAAACTTAATTTCCATCCTAGTCATTTCATAAGATTTTTCAAGGCTTCTTTGGGTATATCTCCTATGAAATATATTTTAAGACTTAGGATGAAGCAAGCTGAATTCTTGCTTTTATCTTCTTATTTGAGTATATCAGAGATTGGTGAGCGTGTTGGATATGCTAATGTTTATCATTTTTCTAAGGCATTCAAACAATATGTAGGTTATTCACCATCGGAGTATCGTCAGCATTTCAATAATACTGATTTACTTAATTCTGATGTATAGAAGATTACATATCAGTAGTGATCATTATTTGAACACTAATTTATGATTTTGCATACTAAAATAAGGGCTATCTCATAATTGAAATATAATATTATGAGATATAGCCCTTATTATTATTTTATACTTTATAGGAAAGTCTGCCCCCTATTTAATTGTGGATAATAGCTAGCTCTATTACACTTAGGCTTTTTATCGAATTCTAGTTGGAAAACAGGTATTCCAACTGATTGGTCTGGATTAATATCAGGTAAGTTCTTAAGAATGATTCTATGACCGTCTTGTATGAAATCAACTGGTGTATCATCTTTCAATAATCTAACTTCTTTTAACTTGACATTGCATATACCAGCAATCACTAGATTATTATTGGAAGGCCATATTATATCCCATACATATAAGAATTTATCTTCACTAGTCACGTTACATATCCCACAAACATTAGTATTACCTATTTTATCTTTTTGTCCATATACAGCTTCACCGTTCTCCTGTAGCCAATCACCAACCTTTGTTAATGGTTCAATAACTTCTTCTGGAATAGTTCCATCTGGTTTTGGTCCGACATTCAATAAAAGATTACCTCCAAAAGCAGTTACTTTTTGAATCATTCTTAGGATTTGTTGAGGTGTATAACTATAAGGTTTTGCTTGTTCAGAATCTATATATCCCCAGCTTATACCATTAAAAGTCATACAGGCTTCCCAATCTTTTTCACCAGGTGTTAGATGTTCTTCTGGTGTACCAAAGTCTTCAGGTAATAAGCTTCTGTCATTTATGATGATATGTGGTTGTAATTCACGTACCATTTGGTTAAGTTCCAGAGAATTCCAGCCTTCTGGGGATTCCATAGGACGTGGTACATCATACCATAAAATATCTATCTTCCCATAATTGGTCATAAGCTCTCTATTAAGCTCTTTTATATAATTAGTAAAACGAATACGTGCTTCTCTATCAAAGGCACATTTCCAGCTATCTTCGTGATGCCAATCCATAAGTGAAGAATAAAAACCTATTTTCAAGTCAAATTCTCTACAAGCATCTACGAATTCTTTTACCAAATCTCTTTTTGGTCCATAATTTACCGAATTATACGGATTCACCTTAGAATCCCATAAACTGAAACCTTCATGATGTCTTGTTGTCAATACCATGTATTTCATGCCTGCCTTTTTAGCAAGCTCAGCCCATTTTCTAATAGTACCTTCTTCTGGTTTAAAAGCCTCAGCCAACTTTTCATACTCTTTTATATCATAATTCTCTAATGCCATAGCCCATTCATTTCTTCCTAATTGTGAATAAAGACCATAATGGATGAACATACCGAATCTTGCATCTCTCCACCATTTCATCCTATCATCTCTGCTTTTAGCTATGTCAGCTTCATAATCCGCCTTGCATTTCAACATATATATCCCTACTTTCATATAATATTTGTTATTCATTATTCTATATAAAACACTTGAATATTAGAATATCTTTAATGAGCAAGAATTTATATATTATTAACATATTGCAGGGAATTATATTTCATATGCTAATAAGCAATACTTTCCTATAAAAAAGCAAAAGCCACTGAAGTAATCCAGTGACCTACATACTAATATATTATTTAATAATAGCATCCCATATCATTGGATCAGGACTTGCTATTATCGAATGACTAATCAATTTATCTTTTTCGGTTATATATCTTATTGCAACTTTTGAAGATGCTTCAACAGCAGCAACTTCACCAGCAAAAAATACTAATGCTTTTCCACCAAGTTCTCTTGCCATCTTTATCTTCAATATATAACATCTAGCTGTCTTAGCTATCATATCAGCAGCTTCAATAAGGCATGGCACATTAGAAGTTTCTATAATACCCATTGCTTCATCTTTATTAATTTCGTATTTTCCAGCAAATGCATCATAAATACTCTCATGGGGATTTCCCAATATAAAATAATCTGTCACAAGTTCTTTATACTCTTTACTCTTATCAATAGCCGCATTCAGTGAACTTAGCTTACCACGTATAATGACCATATATTTACCTGGACATGTTATTAACGATTTCACAATACTCACATTTGAAGCTTTTATCATTAAATCCGTTACAGTTATACCCATAGCGATATTTTTAAATTCAACCATACCTAGAGCATAATCCATTATTACCACCTCAGCACTTAAAGAATATCTATTATATTATTTTCATCATCAATTATTCCAACAACTGCAGCATCAATAGAAGCCTCTCTTAATGCCCCTATCCTTGCAGCACTTCCCAAAGCCACTAGAACATAATCGCCGATACCTGCACCAACTTGATCTACCGCAACAACTCTCTTATCTGTCCCCATATTAGATGCACTCTCAATAATCAAGAATTTACTTCCGACCAAATTATTCAACTTTCTCGTTGAAACCAATGTACCTATTACCTTACCAACTATCATTTTATATTCACCTACTTATGACTATTTATCATACTCTAACTCATATATATCATGAATTCGCCCTACCGTCTTCCAACAAAGAAGGGGTATAGTGTTATAATCACGCAGACCGATCGCTTCTCAGCGTAAGGCAAGTGATTATAACACTATACCCCTAACCCATTTTTCTAAGGAAATAACATTGTACACTGTTATTTCCTTAAAAAATTATTTATTTATACAATTTCTACACTATCATTACACTTGATACTAAGAGCATTAGCCTCATCAGTATCAATATGCATTTGCAATGTGTACGTATCATGAACACGAATCAATACATTAGTCAACATACCACCTCTGTCACTAGATACTCTCACTTTCACAATTTGTTTATCTTTTACACCATAACTTACAGCATCTTCAGGTGACATATGTATATGCCTCATGGCAATAATACAAGCATTATCCAATGATATAGCACCTTTCGGTCCTACTATTGTAATAGGTGCCGCTTCATCAAGGTCACCAGAAGGTTTTATAGGCGGGTTTAATCCAAGTCTCACAGCATCAGTTTTAGATACTTCAACCTGAGTCTTTGGACGAATAGGTCCAAGTACTCTTACATTCTCAATAGGTCTAAGTTTAGTTCCTACAATAGTTACTGTTTCCTTTGCTGCATATTGACCACCCATTAACTCTTTAATAGGTGTTAGTTCATAACCTTTACCAAATAATTTATCAACATCTTCTCTACTTAGATGTAAATGTCTTGCAGACACACCTACTGGAATACCACCTTTTGTTTGGTTAATTTGTTCTAATACTTTTTTTGAGATTAAATCAACTAATGCTGATTGCTCCACACCACATCAATTCCTTTCACTTTCTTAAAAACCTATGAAAGTTTTACTGTATACTTAAGTCTATCCTTCAAGTCTAATTCTTCTTTTATTATCTAAAGCTATTTAATACTTGGTAAAATTTTACTTACATCACCATGAGGTCTTGGAATTACGTGAACTGCTACTAATTCTCCTAATCTTGATGCTGCTTGAGATCCTGTTTCAGTTGCAGCTTTTACTGCTCCTACATCTCCTCTTACCATAACACTTACAAGTCCTGATCCAATTTTCTCTGTTCCTATTAATGTAACATTCGCTGCTTTTACCATTGCATCTGCTGCCTCAATTGCCGCTACTAACCCTCTTGTTTCTATCATTCCTAAAGCTTCCATTCTAATTTCCTCCTTAAAAGTTTTAATGTCATCAGATTTTTTTTCTTCTATTTCAACTTCTTTTGTTACTGGTTTCTTCTTACTATTTTTACCTTTACCTCTACTCTTTGTTTTCTTTTCTTCGGCTTTATTTACTACTTTTTCGTCTTTTTCCATAACTTGTGGTTTGTCTAATACTTTCTCTTCATTTTCCATAACTTCTGGCTTATTCACCACCATTCAAGTTTTTATATTTCTCAGTACTCATTTCAATTAGTTTATCTAATTCTTCATGAGGTCTGGGAATAACTGCATGAGCTGCTAACTTAATGTCTTTCATATTTGTCACATAGTCAACAGCTTCTTGGACAGATGAAACTGTTCCTGTCACAATAATAGTTACAAGCCTTCCACCTAATTTCTTTTCCCATGTCACAAATTCTACATCAGCAGTTTTTAACATACCATCTAATGCATTTATTGCTGGCACTAATCCTGATATTTCAACTAAGCCTAAAGCCTTCACTATTTTACTTCCTTTCAATATATTTAACTAGTTAAATCGAGTCTAATTAATACTTGGTAGTATTTTTTCAATATCTGTATGTGGTCTTGGAATTACATGAACTGCTACTAATTCTCCTAATCTTGATGCTGCATCTGAACCAACTTCTGTAGCTGCCTTAACTGCTCCTACATCTCCTCTTACCATAACACTTACAAGTCCTGATCCAATCTTTTCAGTTCCTATTAAAACAACATCCGCTGCTTTTACCATTGCGTCAGCCGCTTCAATCGCTGCTACCAATCCTCTTGTTTCTACCATACCTAATGCTTCTTGCATAATAAATTCCTCCTTGTTTTTTGTTTTTTTTTTACTATTATCATATATTTGTAGTCTACTTATTAATATAACTAAGCTTTTAAACAATTAAGTCCTAACATTTTTTCTGTTTCTTCTGTTGGCCTAGCTATCAAATGTTTTGAATATACACCAGTAAGATTATCTGCCGCTTCTTCAGCAGCTTCCAATGCTGCCTTTACATCATCAATTCCACCACGGATTTTCAAACATACTAATAATGGAACAGGTAATTTATCAGCATTTAGAGGTTTATTCTTATCAAATGACTGTATAGTAACATTACCAGCTTTGCATGCTGCATCAGCTGCTACAAAACCTGCAACTAATCCAAAAACTTCTATAAGTCCTACTGCTTGATTCATAGAAACATTCCTTTCATTTACTAAAAGTCATTTTACTTATTAACATATGCTATCTTAATTCCTGCTTGTTTCATATTGATATCCATTGCCTCGTTAAGTTCATCTAATGGATATTCATGTGTAATCAAATCATTGATTGGTAGTCCAATGCCTTTTGCTCTTCTTAAGAAATCTAGGGTAATAGGATAATCAGATACTTTATATACCCATGAACCTACTGCTGTTATTTCTTTGTTGCATATATCAAAGTGGGGATTTATTGAACAATTACCGTTGTCTACGAAGAAACCAACTTCACATAAACCTCCACCACGTTTCACAAAGTTCCATATGTTAGCTGCCGCTTGTGGTACACCTGTACATTGGAAAGCAAAATCTGCACCAATTCCAGTGATCTCTTTTATTCTAAGTCTTAGTTGTTCATTATCTTTGTAATGTCTAAAATTAACTGTATGTTTTGCACCTAATCTTTTTGCCATATCAAGTCGTTTAGTATCTCCATCAACAGCTATTATATTTTCAACGCCCATAGTACGAATGACAGCCATAACCATTAAACCTATAGGTCCACAACCTTGAATAAGTACCTTACTGTTAAAAGATAATAATCCTGTTGTTTTAGCTCTTTCCACTGCATGAACTGCAACTGCCGCTGGTTCAATAAGCATTCTTGTCTTAAGATCCATATCATTCACTTTAAAATATGTTGAACCACTTCTAATAATCAAGTATTCACTGAACCATCCATTGAATTTCTTATCATCATCAGGAATAAGTCCATAAATACCTGAATTCTCACATAGATTATCTCTATCTGGCATTGTAAGACAGTTATCACATTCTCCACAAGGAATGGTACATGTAACAATCTTATCCCCAATTTCAATAGGATTACCTACAGTATCTCTCATAATGTTCTTACCAATCTTAACTATTTCACCAGTTCCCTCATGTCCTAAAACAACAGGAATCAATGTGAATGGATCATTCTTGTATTCATGTACATCTGTACCGCAAATACCACAACCTTCAACTTTTATAAGCATTTCATCATCACTTATATCAGGTATTTCAAATTCTTTGACTTCAATATTTTTCTTACTTGTCAACATAGCGACTTTTGCTTTTTTTGGTACACTTGCACTTGTTCTAGCTGTATTTACTTTTGTTTCATTGTTGTTATTTGTAGCAACTTCACTTATTACCTGTTTAACGATGGATTCAATATCAATATTATTTATTTCCATGTCTAAACTCCTCTCTTAATATTTTTATCTAATACATAAACTCTCTGCCATGACGCATCTTCTATTCTTAGTGAACGAGCTTGCCGAAGTAAGTCCTTCACCTGTTCTACTAGCAATTGTGAAAGTACAATATCCTTCTCCACCGAATCCCAATGCTGCATATGATGGAGCGTTTTTAACAAATATTGCTGTATCAATTAATTTTCCATATTTAGTTAGATTATCAATGTTCTTAGAATGCATATGAGCTGAATGTCTATTACCATGTTCTAGGTCAATGGCTAAATCAATGGCCTTATCTACATCACTTACTCTTACAATTCCAAGTATTGGCATCATTAATTCTTCTGTAACTAATGGGTGATTTCCACCTGCATCAAATATAATACATTTAATATTATCATCCACTGTAATTCCAATAGCATCAAGTATATAACTAGCATCTTTTCCTACATATTCTCTATTAAGAACAGTCTTGCCATTCTTATTTAGTAATACAGTACTGGTCAATCTATCTATTTCATCGCCTTCAATTTTATAGCTTCCAGCTTCTTCCATATAATAGATTAATTCATCTGCAACCTCTTCTACTACTACAACTTCTTTTTCAGCGATACATGGTAGATTATTATCAAAAGTGGCTCCATTATATATGTCATATGCCGCTTTTTTAATATCAGCTGTTTCATCAACAACTACTGGTGGATTACCTGCTCCAGCTCCAATAGCTCTTTTTCCAGATGATAAAACTGCTGTAACTACTCCAGGTCCACCTGTTGCAACTAGAAGTCCGATACTTTTATGTTTGAACATTATATCTGCACTTTGAAGAGTTGGTTTCTTGACAGAACAAGCTATATTGTTAGGTCCCCCTATTTCTACAGAAGCCTTATTAATTAACTCTACTGCATAATTAGAAACCTCTATGGCTCCCGGATGTGGATTAAATACTACTGTATTACCACCTGCAAACATCCCTATGGTATTACAAATAACAGTTTCACTTGAATTAGTAGATGGAGTAACGGCTCCTATAACACCAAATGGTCCTTGTTCAATTAGAGTAAGCCCTCTATCACCTGACCAAGCAACAGTTTTAATATCCTCTGTTCCAGGTGTTTTCTCAGCAACTAATTTATGTTTTAATATTTTGTCACCGACACGACCCATCCCAGTCTCTTTTACACCCATTTTTGCAAATGTTTCAGCATTTTCTATGGTTTTTTTTCTTATGTTAGCTATAATCTTTTCTCTAAATTCAAGAGGTAATAGTCTCACTTTCCTTTGAATCTTAATACTCGCATTAATGGCTTCTTCCATATTCTCATAAATTCCATATGAAGAATTGCTGCTTTCCTGCTTAGTATCCGTATTATTCATACTTGCGATAACACTTTTGACAATAGACTCAATATCAACATTGTTTACCACTTAATCCACGCTCCTTCCTTATTCTAATGTATCTTCTCATGTCTTTTTTTCCTGCACACCTAACCTACTATCTTAACTTATAATATTGAAGCTCCGTAATCAGCAAGCATAGTATCTTCTTCAGCACTTCCTCCACTAACACCAAGCCCACCAATAATCTCTCCATTATCTAATAAAGGAATTCCTCCACCGAATATTACGATTCTTCCGTTATTAGTGAATTGTATACCATATAAAGAACCATTGGGTTGTGCTAATTTACTTAATTCCTGAGTACTCATTTTCAAACTGACAGAAGTAAATGCTTTATTAAGAGCGATATCATAACTTGCAATATATGCATCATCCATTACATTTACTGCAATTGGATTACCTTCTTTATTAACTACAGCTATTACAACATTCAGACCTAATTCATTTGCCTTTAATTGTATTTTTTCTATAAGTTTTTTAGCTTGTTCTAGATTAATACCTTTTTCTGATACTTTGACTCTACTTGTAATGTTATCTAATACATCTTTAACTTTATCCATAATCACTTGATTAAACTCCTGATATCTTGCTACTACATATAGATAGTCGGATAACCTGTTAACATATTTTAGATAATCATCATCAAATTGTTTTTCTCTATAAGATTTTACTAATCCTCTCTCAGCACGTCTGCAAACTGTTCTTGTAACATCAATCTGAGCAGATATTCTAGTTTTTCCTGGAAGAATAAACTTCTTTTGCTTAGGATATTTCCCTTCGTAATCAATAATCCATTCTTCTAATAGATTTAACTCTTCTATTAATCCATCATCTTTATTCCTAAGTCCTGCTAGAACACCCATCAAGGTAATCAATCTATTCTGTATTTTTTCCATCTGCTTTATAAGTGTTATATCTTCTAACTCTGCTTTTATAAGACCAATATTGGATGTTAGTTCATCAAAATTACCATTGGTTTCTATGAATATATTATCTTTATCCACAGATGTACCATCATATAATCTGCTATATCCACCATCTCCGTTTTTTGTAAACACATGATTGTTGTTTTCCATATTGATTTTCCTTTCATCACAGAATAAAAAGTGCCAAAATCTATAATTTAAATGGTATGCCTTTTACATATCTAGCTGCATTACTACCGAATTTTCTAAGGTGAGAGGTATCAGCTACATTAATCTTGAGAAGTGGTTCATCCACCTTGAGATTACTAACATGTAAAACTACATGACTGTGTACAACACTTATTCCAACACCCAACAAGGAACTTTCCGAAGCCTTATAAGCACTTGTTATAGGATCATAGTCTTTTGTTTCATAGGAATAACTAAACAGTCCTTCTTCTTCTATACCAGCCAATATATCTTTTACATACTCTTTATTTTGTCTAGAATAACACACATGTATCTCTGGTCTTCTATGCTCCATCTAATCACCTTATAATCAAAATAATATCCACAATCACACTTTACCCTGACCCTTATAAGACATTAACAATCCTGTAGCAACTGCATTTCTTGGTCCTTCACAATTTCTGATATTTCCTCTTCCTGAAACGATCTTATACTTAGCTAATTCATTCAGTATTAAATCAGGGATTTCAAAATCCAATGCACTTCCTCCAACTAATACTATATTAGGTATATTTCTGAGTTGATTATCAGGTGCTATCTGAGTTAATGCACGTATTGCATTTTGTACAAATACTTTCTTCTTGATTGATTTTCTTATATCCATGATACTTTCCATTGATATACTACTATTGATAGGAATCATCTTTTCATTTTCCATAACCACAACTTTACCAAATAATTTTGGAGACATAGGTTCATCAAAAAATTTGATATCCTTATTTTCCATTCTTATATGAAACAGACTCTCTACTTTTGCAAGGGGATTCCTTTTAATCTTTTCACATAAAGTTAAATCATCAATTCCTAATTCAGTATTTATCAAAAGAGTTATCAGTTGTCCTGCTCCTGCAAGATGAACAGATTTAACTAAACCATTTTCATCTAACACAGCTGCATCTGTAGAACCTCCACCAAGATCTAGAATAGCTAACGGAAGCTCAGTACCCGGTGTAGTCCATGCACCTAAAGATGCCATAACCGCTTCAACACCAGCTATCTTAACATATACACCAGTTTCATCTTGTAACTTATGAGCTATCTTTTCCATAGGTAGATGTTCAGTTTTAACCATAGCCGCAATTCCTACCGCATTTTCCATGGAAACTTCACCGGCTAAAGCACCTTTTACATCTACTGGAATCAAAGTATCAACAGCTAGAATATCCTGTATCTTGACAGTACCTTCTTGACCTGTTAATTCATGCATATTTCTTTTGATTCCATCTATCATGATTCCTATGTTAGTACCTGATTCTCCATCTATATCAACAATTGGTGCTGCCTTATTACAAGATTTCATAATCTCTTTCGCACCTAAGTCCACTTTTACCTTTTCTTCTGATTTTTCACCATGAATAGTTAATTCACCAGCTTTTATTGATTGCTCTTTTACAGACCCTTTTGGTGTTCTAATGAATATAGCTGACCTACTTCCAACAAAACTCTTGGCAATTGGTACCACATGCTTCGTTTCTTCTGCACTTAACTGAAATATCGAAGCTATACCATAAGGATTGGATAATCTAGTAATGGTATGTCCCTCAGGTGCCACCTCCACAGCGGCTTTCATACCTATCTCAATCTTATCAATGTACTTTACTTCATCAACTATTGGAATCTTCTTATTCAATCTATTATATATAAGTACTGCTTCATCTTCCTGAACTACAACTGCATTTATCTCATGTGTTTCCATCAATCCATTAATCTTCCAAGCAGCCTGCTCATAACCTGTATCTTTCGATATCAAGCATATATACGGCTGATTAATCGGCAACTTACCTATTTCTTCAATAGGATAAATATACCCTGTCCCTATCCCTGCACCTGCTGGTGTATCAGGATTATGACCTATCATAGTTGACTCTGTGATAATTGTTTCTGTAATTGTTTCCATAGCAGTATCGCCGATAACTGGAGCCGCTTCATTAATTCTTATAACAGACAGGTCATCTATCTTCTTATGCACCCTATCCATAGCTATGATCAAAGCATTCTTAATCCCCTCTACATTACTAGGAGTCCCCTTAGTACCCGTAGTCTCTACATTAGCACTAGCTAAGAACTTAAGCATCCCTTTATCATTTATCAAACCAATACATACTTCAGTTGTTGAATTACCAATATCAACCCCCGCAATATACTTCATCAAAATCACCTATTCATAAATAATAATATATTTCTATACAGCTATTTCTTACAATACCGAAGGGTAAAGTGTTACAATCACGCAGACCGATCGCTTCCCAGAGTAAGGCAAGTGATTGTAACACTTTACCCTGACTCTTAATAAATCCACATTAATCTACCTTATTGTTTTTTTTCAATATTCCTCTACGCTCATATACTTTAACAGCATCCCTAATGAAATCAGCACACATAACAGCAGAATATTTACTTTCGAGAGTACCTGCATAGTCTAACAATTCATCTTTAGTAGCTCTATTTGGTCTCAACTTATCATATATCTCAAGTATTAATTCATCTTCAACCTTAGTTAGCTCACTAGCCCTATTGAAGTTTTGTTGTAACTGTTTTTTCCCAGAACCATAAGCTATCTCACCTTGCATTTTTAAGGTTTCTTTAGATATTTTTATATCTTCTGGAGTAACAGTGCCATCTAGAACACTTTCCATTTTGATACTATCAAGTTTTTTACCAGTATGGCTTCTTACCACATCCTTAGGCAAGGGGTATCTTACCATAACTTTCATTCCTTTCGCTTACAAAAAGTATTAGATTAACCTGATGTCAACTGAGTTTTTAGTAGTTACTACATATTCAGTTTCTCTAGTATGCATTAATGCCGCTTTCACCTGATACTTTGCCCGTACAGTAAAATCATTTTTGCTTTCAATTGGCTTGACCTGTACTCCTTTTGCATATCTAGCAGCATTTTTACCTATCTGCCTATATATCTCTAGAGTTAAAAGTGGTGCTTGTGGGAATAATTCTAAATTAGTTAGAGGATATAGGTCTTTTTGATGTATTATAGCTGTTCCTTTTGACTGAATGCCTATTGATACTCCTGAACCAGACTTATTAGCTGCTTCTTTACCTATAAACGCTACATCTGAAGTCTTATTAACTCTGATTACTCTAGGTAACATTCCTTCTTCTTCAATTCCTGCCATAATTTCCTTAATAACTTTTTCATGTTCTAAATCATTGATAGTCTTTTTTATTACACTTCCAAAAGCAGGACCAATGCCTATTACAACTTCTTTTCTATTAATTCCACGCTGAGATTTTTGTATGTCCCTGAAAATAGAATTGTATTGCTTACTATCTATATTCTCACTACTTGTTATGGTAGTCTTTTTACTAAGCTCTTTAACAACTAATTTGGTGATCTGTTCAATAAGCTCATTAGTTAATTCCACTGTTTCACCACCTTTATAAATCATCAAGATCAATAATATGTGGAATTTCTTTTATTTCTTGCCATCTTTTACCTGATACTCTATATCCAGTACCAGGACCCATATAATCATTTTGTTTATTAACGGCACTTATAACATTAAATTCTTCATCTAATATTGCGGAAGTATGTAAGTAATCACCTGTTATTCTTTGCTTTAACATGTTCAACAAGCTTTCAGCTACATCTATATATGAAGCATTATGAAGTGCTTTCACTATATCTAATCCTGTTACACCTTTGTTCATCATATCATCAATAGCGGCAAGATCAGCTAATATGTCTCTCTCAGGCATATCTTTACTACCATGAGCATAAGCTGCCGCCTCTACTTCTTCATCACTGATCTTAGGAAGTTCCAACTCTCTGAATACTCCTTGTAAAGCTTTTGCAGCTTTTCTTCTAGTAGCAATGACATCTTCTTCTTTTACTGGTCTAAGTCCACCATCAATTTTCAGGTCTCGTTGGAGTACATTATAATCATCAAAATCTTCTGCATCGAAATTAGATCCAGCAAACATATTATCGTAATTAGGTGTTCCACTGTAACCAGAGAATATAAAATCAGTTCCAGGTAAGAATTGCATCATTGTTCTTGCTGTTCTCCTTTGGTCAGAGTGAGTGAAACTTTGATCGTTAGAAGATGCTACTTCCAAATCCAGCATTGCAGCAATCAAATTCTCAGCAAGTACAGCTCTAATTCCTGAAGGTACAGATGCCGGAATTCCAATACAACTAACTGAACCGTTTTGTAATCCTTGAACACCAGCGCCTTTTGTAACTAGAATACATCTTGTTTCAAGATACAGCATTGATTTGCTTTCAGCGTTACCCATAAGCACTTCTGAACCAGTACCTGAGGTAAATCTCATCTTTAATCCTCTAGATGCATAAGCAGATGCTAAGAATGCTTTTGAGTAAGGAGTATCATCACCATCAATAAACACAGATTCTGTTCCATATACTGATATAGTTTCAGCATAAGTAGTTAAACCTCTAATTCCAAGGTCAAGTTCAATAGCCTCTTCAACAGCACATTGAGTCAGTACACCTTTTCTACCTACTTGGGCACCAATCAACAATGCTATAGCATTAAAAGGTGCATATCTGGCTACTGCCACTGTTGTTTCTTCTTCTGCAAATCCTCTAAGTGCTCCTTCTGCCGCATCAGCCGCTATCTGTACAGGATTATCTTTGAGATTGGTTATATGTGCTTGATTCGCAGGTAATTTTCTTGCTCTCATCTTCTGCATTGCCATCATCATCTCTACTACATTAAGATGTCCTACTACTTCACAAATCTTTGCAGGTGTCAATCCAGATATGATTTTGATGATCTCTTCTCTTTTTATATGTATATCAACTAATTTCCTGGCTATATCCAAGGAATCCATTACCATCATTTCTTCTGTGAGTTCTATATCGATAGCATAATCTGCAATAAACTGATCAATGAAGTCAAATTCTTCTCTTGATTTACCATCCATCTTGGTTATTATATTATTTGTCACCTTTACTGATGGCTTTGGATCAAGAGGACTATTCATTGCAATGAATCCTTTTTCTGGCCATTCATTGATATATCCATCTTGGTTAACAGGTCTTTTATCAAGTATTTCAAATCTTTTTGAACGCTTCATACTTAATCTCTCCTTAAGAGAAATACTATTTTAATTGCTCTATAACTCTTTTAGTTACCTCTGCAACAATTGTACTTAAATCATTATCACTTACTTGTGGTTTTTCTTCTTTAACAGCACTACAGCTGCTTCCATCTGCTTTGCAAAGATTAGCAGGATGTCTTCCTGATAGATTGAACTTACTTCTTAGGTCATATAATGTTTGAACTTGTGAATCTGATAATTCTTGTGGTCCACCAAGTTGTTTTGATGTATATAGTAATTGAGCGTAAAATTCTAATGATTCCATTTTGAAGTAAGCAGTCATTAGACTATCTCCATAACTTAACGCACCATGATTCTCTAATAGTACTGCATCATAATTTTCTAGGAATTTTTCAACAGCATCAGGAATTTCATCTGTAGAAGGAGTTCCGTATTCAGCAATTGGTACACAACCTAGTGATATAACTGCTTCTGGCATAATTGGTTGAGTTAGTGGTATACCAGCTATAGCAAAACTTGTTGCATAGATTGGATGAGCATGAACAACTGATTTTACATCTGATCTTTGCTTATATACTCTTAAGTGCATTTTTATCTCTGATGATGGTTTTAATCCTTTATTTGCCTGCAAAATATTTCCATTAACATCTACTTTACAAATCATATCTGGAGTCATGAATCCTTTACTTACACCAGTAGGTGTACATAAAAATTCATTATCTGATATTTTCACACTAATATTACCGTCATTAGCTGCAACCATACCTCTATCATAAATTCTTCTACCAATTTCACATATTTGTTTCTTTACTTCGTATTCACCTATCATTATTATTCCTCCTAATAATATATTCAAAACTTCTTTGTTATTGTTTGTTTTTCTTTTATTATCTTTGTTTAATATAATAATAGCAGAGCAACCAACATTAGTCAAGTATCTTTGCAACAAAAAAACAGCACAAATTTTGTATATTCGCACTGCTTTTTTGTTGTTTTTATTTGTTTCTATTTGTTTTTCTATATTTGCCATATTGTAATAGCTGAAGGGTATATTGTAATAATCACGAAGACCGACCGCTTCTCAGGGTAAGGCAAGTGATTATTACAATATACCCGTACCCACATTTATTAACTCCACATTATTATCGTGTAAAGTTTCAATCCACTTACTGGATAATTCTTTATCTGTGACAATAATATCTACTTTGTCTAGATTATAAGCTTTTATAAATGATTTCTTATCAAATTTACTACTATCAACTGCTAATATGACCTGTTCAGAAGTCTTTATCATCTTTTTCTTCACTTCTGTTTCTAATTGATGAGGTTCCATAATACCATGTTCAAAATTAATAGCTTTACAACTAATTATTGTTTTATTGACATAATATTTTTCAATAGCTAATTCAGCATGGTGTCCAACAAATGATAAGGAAGTACTTTTTAGGGTTCCGCCTGTAGATATGACTTGAATATTGGAATGACCTGCTAATACCATAGGTATTTTTAGTGCATTAGTTATTATAGTAACCTTTTTACCTTTTAGATATTTTGCAACATATAAGGCAGTTGTACTGGAATCCATCATAATAGTATCCCCATCTTGGATTAAATCCGCCACTGCTTTTCCGATTAAATTTTTATCCTCCTTATTAGTTGCTTCTCTTATGTTAATGGATATGTCTTCATTAGTACTTTTATTGAGCACGGCTCCACCATAACTTCTCGTTACGTAGCCTTCATTTTCTAGTTTCTCAAGGTCTCTTCTAATTGTCTCAAGTGTAACATTAAATTGTTTACTTAAATCTAGTACTTTGACGCTTTCTTCTTTATTAATTATCTCTAATATTGTTTTTCTTCTATCTATTGCTAACATAAAACCACCTGTTCCCACCCTTTTTTATTGTTGTTTTTTCTTTTTTATTATAACATTATTGATAATAATAGCAAGAACAAATTTTAAAAAAGACCCCATGAGGGGTCAGCTAACTCTTATCTATATCCGTCTTTCTTATCACTTGCTTCATCTTTTATTTCATTTCTCATACTGTTCAATGATTCTTCTCTTCTTTTGTTTTTTCCCTCTAATGTTTTCTTCATTTTCTCGTCATCAGTCTCTTCAATCATTTCATTACCCAAATGAATGTTCTGCACAGTTTTATCAATATTGTATTGAATTCTATCTACATTATCTCTTCTGTCATCTTGTTTATGTTCCATTTTTAATGTCTCCTTCATCTATTTTATTGATATGATATGGATGATAATCTCTTACATACCTCATTTTTATTATTTCATTAACCTTTTTATAATATTCAAGAAAACTATTTTCTCCAATTAATTATATGAGATATGAAAACAAAAGTATTCTCATCAATCAATATCCCTATCTATAGATTCAGAAGCATCATCAGTTTTTATTTTCATTGTATATTCACCAATATCATCAGTCACTTTATACACGTGTATATAATATTTATCTGGCGTATCAATATAGATAGTTTTTGATCCTTTATCAAATATTTTCTCACCACATATATATTCTTCAAAATTTCCCTCTTTGAATAACACCCAATTAATAGCCTTGTCTCCTTTATTTACTACATCAAATGATATAGTAGTAGGGTTTTTAACTTCAATAGAGAATATATCCTGATTATCGCTTCCACCCATTGTGGCTTCTATTGTTGTATCTAGATTACCTATCTCATTTGCAGTATCATAAGAGTTATTTTCTTCAATTTCCATAAAGCTGTCTTTTTTATCTTCCTTATCAGCTAGAATACTTCCTTTAATCTTAAAGTTATATAGCGATTCATCTCTTGTAGACTTATAGATTGTTAAGTTGTAGCGTCCTGATTTCTCTAGGATAACATTCTCTAAAGCTGACTCATAAACTATGCCACTACCTATTCTTGCATCTTTATCTGATTCATGAGATAACACCCAAAACAGATTATCCTTATTTAAATTATTGAATGCAATATCTATTTCTCCACTTTCTGTTACATCGAAATAATATACGTCTACTAAATCTCTACCACCTAATTTTCCATTCATCTTTACATATGAAGCTGAAATCTCAGTAGCATTCTCAGGAATGTTATTATATTCAGTTTCTTCTATTTCCCCATTATTCAATTCCTTAACTTCAATTTTTTTAATTATAGAATCTTTACCTCTTCTATCATCCATTATCTTTAAGGTTACAGTATATTGTCCAGGTATTTTATATTTATGTGATGGATTAACTTCTTCGCTTGTTTCTCCATCTCCAAAATCCCATTCATAAGTTACTATTCTACCATCTTCATCTATGGAAGCAGTACTGTCAAAATCAATTATTGTATCTTCTACAACTTTGTCAGGACATTCAAATGCAGCTGTTGGTATAATATTAGGATTAAAATCCTTATCTCCTTGTTTGCCATAAAATACTATATCATATGCAACATTATTAGATGAATCAACTCTATAGTTTGTAAAATAACATGTAAGTGTCTTGTATCCTTCCCAATCATTATTTTCAACTATTTGATTTAACATATCATTAGCTTTTTTATCCATTGCTTGCCAATCATTATATTCATCAATTGATTCATCCCCTATAAATGAACCTTTTACAGTAACTGTATCAAAAAACTGTGAGGAATTTTCTTCAACTTTGATATCAATTAAACCCGTTGACTCCTTGATATCCTTTTGTATACTTTCAATATCTTTATATTCATATTCATTCAAATAATCATCAGATACTAATGGTGTAGTTAATTCATCGTAGCTGTCAGTTAAATCCTGCATGTATTCTTGATAATTATTATTTAATTCATCATTATTGCTCAATAACTCAATATACTTATCATATCCCTCTACGTCACTATTTTTAATATATTCATTCAAATTGGCAAAGGTTTCAAAGCTATTACCGTATATATAACTATCAAACACAAATGCATAGCTGTAAAATTCAAATGATCCATATCTTGAATGGAGAGTTTTGGATACTGAATATCTTCCAGATGGCTCTTGAGGTAATCCCCTTATCATTGACTTTCTTGGAAGTACACTGGAAGTACGAGTTGAACCAGCAAAAAATTCTGCTCCACCTTCACTAAACCAAGTTAATCTGTCTTTTTTATGCATTTCAGTCTGGTTGAATAAACCAGGTACAATATAACGTGCTTGTAGATAATGTGTGAATTCATGACGGAAAAGTTCCTCTAAGCTATAAATGCTCTCTTGAGGTGTTCTTTCATATGTAAAAAATGTTCCTATATTTTCAATATAGATACCACCATTATCAGTACTATATCCATATAGTTTTGAATTTACCTTATACTCACTAGGACTATTATATATTACTATTGTTAAAATATCATCAGCATTGCCCGGCTCAAGAGCTTTATCACTTCCTAATACTCTAAAGAATTGAGCCTTAACTTCCTTTGAAGCCCAATAAAGTCTTTTTATTTTTTCCTGAGTTACTTTATCACCTGCTTTTATAATCATCTTACCATTATCAAATGTATAAGTATTTGGCAGATAATAATCTATACCATCTTTTTTGACCTTATTATAATCTACAGTTTTATCGTTGTAATCTTTACTTCCATAATTATCTGATATACCTTTCGCTGCGTCTAAATACGGTTCACTTAAATCCGGGTAAATATTCATTGCATCAGTCAGAATCTTTAAATTTACCCTTGTATCAGTATGAAATCTACCGTATTCAGCTATTTGGTAAATACAGTTATTAACTAACCAAGTATTATTTTCATCTATATTCTCCAGTAAAGCAATTTTCTTAAAGGAATTAATGTATTCATCAATATTACCATACCATTTAGTATTTTTGATATCTCGCTCTAATCGAACATCTCTCTTAATTGCTTTCAAAATACCGTTCATAAGCTCATGTAATGCCGTAGTTTTTGAACGGTCATTTATGTAATCTTTTACATTGTTGTTGTACTGATTTATTACCTTAACTGAATTGTTGACAAGCTCTGGGTTACATGATGTATTTGATATCAGCTTTCCTAATGCTACTATAATCTCATTCTGTACACTAGTACCTAACCCAAAATTTTCATTTCCTTGTATTGCGAGCATAGCAGATATACATTCATTGTCAAAGTCATCTTCATTTAGATACTTCAAGTCATCTTTAACATTATAAAATGCAACATATGTTCCTGATCTTAATACCTCTACTAATGTTCTGATCCCCTTCATATCTGAAGCTGTATAAGAGGTCCCTTTTTCTTTAAGTGCATCAATAACAGCTTGTACTCGTTCTTTATCTTTATAGAATTCATGGACATCTTCATTGAACTCAAATAATTCAGGTATATCGCTCCATTCAATTGTTACCAACACCTCGATGAGTTCTTTATGGCTTAATGTTTTTAAATATGACATATAATACTTATCATCATTTTTAATTTCTTTTGTTGCTGTATTTTCGTTATTTGATGCATATGCACCCTGCATTGGATATATTAAAACAAATATTGCTAAAAATAATATAGCTACCTTTTTATTGACATAATTCATTCTTTTTCCTCCATTTTCATAATTTAGAGTATTATTATACACTTAACTACATAATAAAATAAATAGGATAATAATATCATGTCATATAATTAATAAATCTTATCATTTCTCATATTTTTTTCATATATATACCGCGTTTAGCTTTCAACTAACCTGCCTCTTCACAAGCCTGTATATCAAGCTTCGTTTACAAATTTATACCAGGAAAGTTGTGTCATTACTAATAGTAATAAATTCACATACCTAGACTAAAATTATAAAATAAAGACCGATTGAATTTATTAAGTTAAAAGCTTATAATATTATTTAAACTAATAATTTCAATAAGTTAATATATTTTCCTTAATTCAACTTTTAAAAACAACAATAAAA
The DNA here is from genome assembly GCF_054408565.1 of Vallitalea sediminicola. Lineage (NCBI taxonomy): Bacteria > Bacillati > Bacillota > Clostridia > Lachnospirales > Vallitaleaceae > Vallitalea > Vallitalea sediminicola. The sequence goes on along the minus strand of NZ_BTPT01000046.1, from coordinate 174,260 downwards.
CATTTAGGTGGTGCACATATGATAAAATCAAAAAACATTTTTACTATTTTAGTAATCTGTTTAATATTCATGTTAAGCGGATGTAGTACTGAAATAGAAGAAAACAATTCCATAAGTGATAAGGATACAAACCCTACTAATGAAATTGAAACCAATGACAAGATTAATACTACTAATACAGAGGATACAAATATAACTAAAACAATTCAACATAACAAATCCATAACTATTACTGCCATAGGCGATTGTACTATAGGTAGTTTTCCAGAAGTTACAGAAGGAAAATCATTTGAAGATGTCCTATCAGCTAATAATAACGATTATGAATATCCTTTTAAAAATGCTTTCAAATGGATTAAATCAGATGATATAACTCTAATAAATTTTGAAGGTACATTGACTGATGCAACAAAGCTAGCTAATAAAAAATGGAGATTCAAAGGGCCAAAAGAATATACTAATTTTCTTACATCTTCTAGCATAGAGGTTGTAAATCTAGCTAATAACCATAGTTATGATTATTTGGAAAAAGGATATCTTGATACAGTAGAAAACATGAATAATGCAGGTATCGGAGTATCAGGAAATGAGTATATATATGTAAAAGATATTGACGGTATCAAAATTGGTTTTATAGGACATATGGTTAAAGATGAACCCCAAAATATATTTGATAAGCTAAAAGAAGAAATAATTCAAGTTTATAAAGATGGTGCTGATGTAGTTGTATGTTCATTTCATTGGGGAATTGAATACAATAATATGCCAACAGAATATCAAAAAAGATTAGGACGTTTTGCTATTGACCAAGGGGCAGATATGGTCATAGGACATCACCCACATATTATACAAGGAATTGAATTGTATAATGATAAATATATAGCCTATAGTCTTGGAAATTTTGTTTTTGGTGGAAATGAAATATTATACGACGAAAAGCATAAAGATGTAGATACTATATTATTAAGACAACAACTGGACTTGGAAGATAAAGAAATAATAAATATCAAACTAACCATAGTACCTTTTAGACTATCTGGTGATGAAAAATATAATAATTATCAACCTATTGTTCAAGAAGCCGATGAAGGATTACGTATTAGAGATAAATTAATAGAATTAAGTAATGGTCTAGAATATGGAATCAAATCATTAGATATAGAAGAATAATAACACAATACTGGTATATGCCAATTATAAATATATATTAATATAAATACAAAGAATGAATAGTATACAGCTACTTATTATCTAATCTTTGTAATATTAATATATATTTATTTTTTTATAATAAGATACATATGTAATATTATTTTATTAAATATTAGTAATTTCACCAAATTGTTTTACTTAAATAAGTTATAGCCATAATTTGACAAATTATTGTTATCTGATATACTTTTTATATACGTAAATTTATTCACGTATAGTAAAATATCTAAAAATATATGCAATGTTTTGTATAAAATGTCCTACTAAACTTCTTCTATGAATGAATCTTATGTAAAAATTGAATTTGGGGGAATACTATGGAAAATCTAGGCAAAACAAATTACGTTAAAGATGTTGATAGTGTTTCAAAATGGGTCTTTTCTTCAACTGGTATCGGTCGAGATGCAGCTTTTAATTTAGTCTCGTTATTTTTATTAACTTACATACAATTTACTATGGGGCTGACTATTGCTCAATTTAGTTCATTGACAGTAATAATTGTATTATGCAGAATTTGGGATGGTGTCAATGACCCACTAATGGGTATGATAATCGAAAATACCCATACCAAATGGGGAAAATTCAAGCCTTGGATATTCATAGGTGCTATTATTAATGGATTTATTATAATGTCCCTATTTATGATTAGACCTGAAGGTTGGGGTTTTGTATGCTTCTTCGGAATTGCTTATCTACTCTGGGGCATGACATTCACCATGAATGATATTGCCTATTGGTCAATGTTACCTTCCTTATCAAGTCAACCACGAACCAGAGATCAGCTTACAACATTAGTTGCATTATTCGCTAACGTCGGTGCTTTTTTTGTTGGTGGATTGGTGCCTATATTAACCACCGGAAATATGGTAACAGCATATAGAAATATTGCTATTTTTGTTGGTCTACTATTCATTTCATGTCAAATAATATGTGTGTTGTTTGTGAAAGAAAAACCAGAACGGATTAAAAATGATAAACCGAAAGTATCTTTTTCTAAGATGTTCAAGATGATAAAAAGTAATGATCAATTACTATGGATAACAATTGCTTTATTTTTTCATTATTTATTACAATCAATCATTAATGCTCTTGGAATAAACATGTTTTACTTTGAATTTGGATATGATGGAAAGAACATGACAATTTTCATTGCAGTATATGCACTCATTTCCCTGATTTCTACAGCTATTTACCCCATATTAACTAAAAAATTCAATCGAATGCAGATAGTAAAATATGCTTTTGGGTTAAGTATTATTGGTTATATAGTATTTTTCTTAGTTGGTTACATTCCTATTCTTCCTCATAATATTATAACTTTCTGTATTGGAGGGGTATTCATATTTGCAGGATACGGATTAATTTATCTAGTTATTTTAGTTCAATTTTCTAACACTATTGAATACGATGAATATCTTACAGGTGAAAGAAATGAATCAATCTCCTTTTCATTGAGACCTTTGACCGCAAAAATCTCTGGTGCTCTTCAACAAGCCATTGTAACTATTGTATTAGTTTCAAGTGGTATTTATGGTCTTTCACAAAAAATCTCTAAGCTTGAATCATCTACAGGAATATCAGAAAGTATGAGAAGTCAACAAGCTAATGCTATAATTGATACTGCCACTGATAGTATGTTATTGATTCTACGTATAGGTATTGCAATAGTACCATTAATAATGGCAATCATTGTTTATTATATTATTAGGAAAAAATATTTTATTACTGAAGAGATCTATTCAATGATATTAGACGAACTAGAGTTAAGAAAAAAAGATCCAAGTCATTTTGATAATAAATCTGTATTAGATTCACTAGATAAAAAAATATCGTAATAGACAAATATATTGGAGATAGGTATTATTACCTGTTTCTAATATATATCTTTAAATACATATGTATTAATCCTTTATTGTATTAATCCAATGTATGTTTTTTAATATTACAACAATACAATATTATTAAATAATTTAGTTTATTTTTTAACGATTGTTGATTATTAGTATTAGCTAGTATATAATGTAGCTAATATGCATATATAGAAAGATTTATACAAAAAATTATTAATTATTAAACTTAATTTTTTTAATCATTTCTAAATTACTTGATAACAGGCATAAATTCAACATTAATTTACATTTTATACGCCCACTACAATTAACTTTCTTAATAAAAAAAGTATTTTTTTATATATTTTTGTAACCTTTTTAGGTTTTTAGCCCTTATATAATAGAAGAGGTATTTAGGACAAAATATATAAAAAATAAAATAAGAAAAGGAATGATTACAAATGAGAAAAATCAAATTATTATTATTAACAGTTTTATTAACATCAGTATTATCAATCGGAGTTAATGCTCAAGGAGACCATATGATTATTGAAGAATCCAGAATTGGTAATACACTACTTAGAGCTACATTAGATTCAGTAGATGACCCATTATCTTATTGTACTGATACTATAAGTGATTCAGATGGTTATATTGCAATGGCAAGTAGTACACATTCTATTATTACATGTGATGAATTAAAATTAGAAATCAATTTACAAGAAAAAAAGAATGGCTATTGGTCAACAATCAAAACATATACATATACATCATCTAATACAAGTAGCCTTAGCAAATATCCTTCATACTCCGCCCAAACTACAGGAGCTAACTATAGAATCAAAACATATCATTATGCTACTGTTGATGGTGAAACATCATTAAAAATTAATACTTCACCTGAAATTACTGCTAAGTAAACAGAAACTTAATTCTTAACATATTATAAAACATTAGGAGTATTTATTTATAATATGTTATATAGAAAGAGGTTGAATTTAATTCAACCTCTTTAATTTTGTAAAGACAATGTTGTTTCTAATACAATAGAATAATCACTTCCAACTACTTCAAATTCAGTATCTCCTTTTATAAAAATTCCTACATTTAGATTATCATTGTTCAGCATAATATATTCAATACCATTATTATTTAATGTTTTTTTATTAAATTGCATCTGATTATAGATAGCAGCTGTACCTGTTGAACCAATGCTTACATCTTTTTGCGTAATTTCTAAATGATTATTATTATTGTCTACTAATGATATTGCTAACAAGTGTCCATTATCATTTATATTTTCAATACTATAATTATCTGGTATTACAGGCGATATAAAACTCCTACCATTTTTCTCATTAATTTCCTCTACCTTAGCATCTAACTCTGGATCTCTGTTCTCTTCATAAGGTTTAGAATCCCTTGAATGTAACTGGATTGTATTACCAGTTACATTAGTTAGTAATCTTTTGAATAAACTTGCGCTACTAGATAAATCAATTGAAACCAATGCTACTATAACGATACATACTGTAACTACAGCTTTGTAAGTTCTTCTAACCCTAAATTTCTTTTTTAATTGTTCTTCATGTACTTCCTTACTGAGATTATTCCATATTTTGTTTTTTGCATCCTCATCAATATGTACACCATTCATACTATTTTCTAGATGTATTTTTAACTTTTCATCTAGTTCACTATACACTTTGCTTTTGTCTTTTCTCATAAATTAACTCCCCCTCCATATTCTGCAATAGTAATTTTCTAGTCCTATGCAATTTTACTTTTGCATTTGGTACAGATATGCTTAATAGTTGAGCAATTTCTCTAACTTTATACCCCTGAATACTTAACAACATAATCTCTCTATCAATATGAGGCAACTTATCCATTATTTGTGATACATAAATATCTTCGAAAGCTTCACCTATGGTATCTTTATCGCTACTTATTTCTTCATTAATAGTTGTTGGAAATAAGTTATTACGAACGCTATTTTTCTTAGCCTTATTAATTGCTAAATTATAGGCAGCTTTTAATATATAATTCTTAAAATGGTCAAAATTCTTAATCTTACTCATATTCTTAAAGCCAATGCTAAAAGCATCTTGAGCTATTTCCTCACAGTCTTCCTTATTCTTTACGATTCTATATGCAGTTGTATAAACAAGTCTATAATATTTATCAAACAAGTATTGATACAAATCATCGTTATAGTTATCCATCTTGTACATAGTGCCACTCCCTTGTAGTAAATATTACGTTATCCTATCAATTAAAGACTATGTATAGTTATTTTCTCATTAGTTACCATGATTTGTCAAGTACTGTCTTTATCTACATATCCTTTTCCACTTAAAATATTATTCAAACTTTTTCTATGAAACTAATAATTATTTTATATTTTTAATACTTAAACTATATAAAATTTTTTCCTCATACAAGACTACAATAAAATCTTTTAGTACATTATACCTATTTTATATGATTAATTTAGCACTTATTACTTTTTTATTATACAACAATAAATGTATTATACCAATTTTTAAGATTATCCACAATAGATATGTTCTACATAAAAGGTTACTTTCTTCTTAAAAATCAAGTAAATCATTCAAAATTTGGCTTATCCATTAATGTAACATAATTACTTCCATGTCCATGTAATTCAAATATAACCACTTCATTTTTACCCATTCTTAAAATAGGTGCAGGTACATATAATGTTCTCTGTGGTCCTTTTTTCCAATACCTACCTAAATTAAATCCATTAATATATACAACTCCTTTTTTCCATCCATCCATTAATATAAACGTATCAGCTATTTCATCAATAATAAATGTACCTCTATAGAAACAAGGCGTTGTTTGCTCTTTAATATCACTATATCGGATATCATCTATATCTTTTAACTCTATTGGATACATGACCCAACCAAATTGTTGCTGGTAATCTAGAAGTACATTATCTGTTATCCCATTGATTTCACCTAAATGAGTACCATAATTGATTCTTCCGAGATTTTCAACAAGTATATCTAGTACCATTTCTTCTTTATCAACGATAATGTCTAATTTTTTATCAGCTTGCTCAGTTCGATCAATGATTCCTTGGAACTTACCATCTAAATAAATGATTCCTCTATCATTACATTCATTAATTGTTAACTTAACCTTACCTTTTGGACCAGTTACTTTTGTTCTATATAATGTAAATCCGTAATTTTGATCTAATTTTTCCATTGGTAAAGGAGTAGCATTTTCAACAGGTTTAGATAAAACATTCAGTTGATTAAAAAGCTCTGCTTGTTCATTCATCTTTACTGCACCATAAGCTATCTTCTTAGTGTTTTTGACTTCTATATCATCTGGAATATTGAAATAGGCAGCTATGCTATTTTTAACGGCATAGTATTTTTCTGTCATATCTCCTGCTTCTGTCAATAATGCATCATAATCATAACTTGTTGTAGTTGCTAATAGTTTTTCATTATCGTAATTAGCACCATTATAAAATCCAAAATTAGTTCCTCCATGGAACATATAGAAATTAACATTCCCACCCATTGCTAACATTGAATCAAGATCTTTAACTACATCTTGTGGCTCTCTGGTATGATGCTTAGTCCCCCAATGATCGAACCAGCCATTCCAAAACTCCATGCACATCATTGGACCTTTTTTCTCATATTCTCCTAGCTTATCAAAAGCTTCTTCTGGACGAGAACCAAAATTAGCTGTTTTATAGATTTCCGGTAATGTACCTCCTTGAAGCATTATATCAGAAGGTCCATCTGAGGTGAACAACATCACATCAATACCTCTTTCTATCAAACTTTGTTTTAAATGGTTCAAATATTTTTTATCATTTCCATAGCTTCCATATTCATTCTCTACCTGAAAAGCTATTATAGGACCTCCATTAGTACATAATAAAGGTTTTAATAATGGTAAAAGTTGATTATAAAATAAATCTACTTTATCAATAAATATTTTGTTATAACATCTTAATTTTATATCATTATAACCTAGTAACCAGCTAGGTAAACCACCCAATTCCCACTCAGCACAGATATAAGGTCCTGGACGGATTATAACCATCAGCCCTATCTTTTCAGCAATTTCAACGAATTTTGTAATATCTGCTATTCCTTCAAAATCGAATTTCCCTTCCTTGGGTTCGTGAATATTCCAAGCTACGTATGTTTCAACTGTATTGAATCCACATGCCTTTAATTTCTTCAAACGATCTTCCCAGTATTCAGGCACTGTTCTAAAATAATGAATCGCACCCGATATAATTCTTATAGGTTCACCATTATAGTGAAATTCCTTGTTTTTTAATTCAAATATAGCCATCCAACCACTCCTTCTTATTAATAAGCTATTGATATACTCATTATAATATCTTGATAGAATTATGAAATAGACTATATAATTATTTTTTGTACTATTCAGATATTGTTTGTGAGTAAATAATTTTAACTAACTCTCCCTTTATTAACCTAAATACCAAATCTTCTTAACCAACTAAGATGAATATGCTATAATAATAAAAAGTATCACATAGATGAAAGGTGATAGACATGGATAAGACTATAATTGTTGATTTAAATGACATTAATCCATTTGTACGACAAGCTGGTTTTCAAAAAGATAATTGGCCTGATCATGAGCGTAAAATCTACGACTATGAGTTATTTTACTGCAATAAAGGTCAAGCCCATATGACTATCAACGGAGATTATAAACACTTAAAAAAAGGCACTCTTGTATTGATTAAACCAAATACTCCTACAAAATTATGGTTTGATAAAAAACAGTCTCCTGAAATATACTGGATTCATTTTGATTTTATCTATTTTGATGGTGATCATCACATCAATAAATACCTTACTGAAAAAAGTCATTTATTATTTAGTGACCATCTACCAGATGATTATCTGATAAGACCTAATATCATGTTATCAAACGGTCTGGAATTTCCTGATTACATAATTGTCAAGAACCCAGAAGAAGTGGGGCATTTATGCATGTCAATAATTAACTCTTACAAGTCAAAACATTTTTACTGGCAGTTTGATTGTAAGATCTATTTGCTTCAAATTTTCAAATGTATCATGAAACAAATATGTCCAACTGTAGAACCACCTATTAATACACAAAAAGATATCACTAATTTAATTCTTGAATATATCAAAAACCATTATTATGAAAAATTAAGTCTCGAAGAGATTTCTAATTATATTGGTCTAAGCAAAGATTACATCAGCAAAATATTCAAGTACAATACTGGTAATAGCATAATCACATATCTTAATATATATCGTATTAAAAAAGCAAAACAACTTCTAAAATATAGCAATCTGACTATTAAAGAAATATCAGAAGTTATTGGATATAATGACCAATATTATTTCAGTAAACAAATGAAAAAACTTACAGGGTATTCCCCCATAAGTTTTCGTAAGAATAATATAATAGAATAAAGAATTTATGATTCTTATACATAAAAACCATTCCATGATATCGTGGAATGGTTTTTACATAATCCTATAAATTCTACAAATATTTATCTGTTACTATCTTCTAGATTAGCAATAAAATCATATAGAACATTAATCATTTCTGCTCTTGATTTCGTTTCTTTAATCTTAGTTGTATCTTCAATTAGTTTATAGTATCTAGCCAATCCCATATATCCTCTATCATTATCTGCAACGACTTCATCTTTAGTAAATATCTCTGTATACTCTGCTAACTCTTTTTGTCCCATACCATTAATAATCCATTTTATCATTTCCATTAGTGTTACTTTATGATTCTTGTTGAAGTATTTACCATCTTCAATAATATTCATTCTTACAGCATCTTCAACGTATCTATAATATTCATCATCTTCATCTATATCTTTAAAACTGATTTCTTGACTATTATAGTGACTTCGTTTAGCACTTGGTATATATTCATATTGTCTTGATAATGTTAGAACAATCCATTTGATAGCATCTTTTTTAGTTAGAGTATCATTTGGTGAAAATTTATCATCAGTTTCTTTTATGAATCCCATCTTATTCATAAGTTTTATTGATTGTTCATATTTACTTCCTTTTATATCTGTAAAATACTCCGCCTCATCATTGTCTTTATATTCTTCTCCACTATAATCTAGTAGTTTACCATTCTCAACATCAATATATGAGAATTTGTATGGGTTCAACTTATAAACAAGTGCCAAATCTTTTAATGGTAATAAAACATTTTCTTTTTCTTCTTTATCTTTGTCTTTTAACTGAATCAACTCTTTTTCAAAACCAACTTTATCATAAAATATCTTACTTGCTTTCTCAGTGGTAATCATTGCTTTTGGTTCTTCAACTTCTATATTATAAAACCAGTCAAATGAAAATCTTACAACTTCCTTAGTTTCTGTATCAAATTCTATAGAAAAACCATTTCTATCATATTCAATATCATTAATTACTCTTGTACCTTTTACATTAGTCCTAACACTTTCATCTTGTGCTAGTGTTATGTCAGTAGTATAATCCTTTTTATCTATATCAGGGAACATATTACTCATTATACTTCCTGCATCTTTTTTGAAGATATCAGCATCTATTTTAGCATTTTCTTCAATATCTTTTGATCTGTTATCATATTGCTCTTTTGTGATTTCACCTGCGGCTAGCATTAGTTTTGCTCTCATTTCAAAATCTTCTTTTGTTAATTTGCCAGAAGCTAGCTCTAATTTTAATCTATTGATTGAATCATTATTTCTATAAGAATATTTATTATAATCTATTCTTAATACTTTTCCTGAGACTGCATCTAATGTTGTATTTACATATATGTTATCTTCATCATTCTCTAAAGTCATATTCCAATATTTACCGTCTATTCCATTGTACCAACCTTGATAACTACTGCGTTTAATATTGAGATTTTTAGTATCTATTAGTTTTGATAATTTTTCTAAAATAGTCTTTTGAGCTTGTTCTCTAGATATTGAACCTTTTTCAGGTATCATTTCTTGACCCATATCAAAGCCATCAGCTTGTTTTTCTTCATTTTTTGCAGCACCATTATATACTATTTCATCTCTATTATATGAATATATATCTTCCATATCATAGAATTTTTTCGTTACTGAATCAAGTAAACCTGAATTTATCATCTCATAATAATAAACAGGTTTTAGAGTTAAAATAGTGTTTTTATCCTCTTCTTTGTTCACTTTTATATATTTTAATTTTAGGGCATCTTCTTTTTCAAAAATAGCTCTTGCTTCTTTTTCAGATATCTCGCTATCTTTCTTAGTATATTTACTATCATCCCAAATAATCTTGAAACCAGTTATTTCACCAGTTATTCCTGACACAGAGATAGAGATATAATTATCTTTAAACATTTCATTATTTAATTTTCTAGCATAAATAAATAAATAATTTTCTCTACCATAGTAAGAAATATATCTATTGAATTTTGTTTCTTCTATTTCAACTAGCTCATTTTTTAGATCAGCATAATTATCATCAATATATTTTTCAGCTGTTTTTCTAACTTGGTCCTTAGTATATTTTAATACTTCACCATTATTTCTACCCCAGTGTTCAAATTCAATAACTTTTCCTGTTTCAGCATCAACTCTAACCTGAATATTCTTGTCATCTGATTCAAATACCAAATTCCAAACTTTTTTTAAATAATAATCATCAGTAGACAGGCTTGAATCTTCTAACTCATACTCTTTACCTATTTTCAATTCTTTCTTTACTATTCCTGTCACTTCATCTACTTTCAATATGCTACTATCCGCTTCTTTCTCTTTCACAGCAACTAATTCGTTAGCATAAATACCTTGTGACAACGTCAAAATACATAGTACTGTTGCCATGACTCTTTTTAATATCTTTTTCATACATTATCCTCCTCTAATATCTTAAAATTAATTATTAAAATACGTAAATTTTACCATCTATACTTAGACGAAGATACTTGGCAAAAAGTTCCACTATATTATAATATTTTTTTAAAATATTTTTATACAATTACCATTAGTTCTATTATCGATAAATTTATATACATTAAATCATAGTTATAGATCAATATAAAAAAGGCTGATAAATCAACCTTTCCATTTTTTCCAATAATAAATTAATATGTCAATCATTATATCTCACTTTTTTTATTTTTCTATACTCTTGCTCCGATAATAGTGCAAAAATAACAAATGCTATAAAAAAAACAGGCATTAACCACACAAAACCTCTTAATAGTACCATAGGTGTCTCAATAAGAAATCCTTTCCAAAAAGCTGTTCCTGACCTCTCCCATAACCCTGGTGTATAATACAATAACTTTGGATGTAGAAGTGCATTTATATCAACCATTTCTCTTCCTTATCAAAATTAACGAATACTTTAAATTTCTTCATCGGTATCACTACCTCCCATCCCTAAACTTCTTTCCGTTGTCTTTATAATATGCTGCATCCTTCTATAATCAAGAATCAATATCTCTCTACCCTTATCAGTGATTAAATAGACCTTTCGTCTCTTGTCCTCACTCTTTACAGGTATAATAAATCCTAACTTCAATAAATTCTCAATCGCTCCATACAAAGTCCCCGCAGCTAATCTAACTTGCCCATCACTTAACTCTTCCACCTTCTGCATAATCAGATATCCATGTGCCGGCTCAATCAATGCCAAAAGGATATAATAAACCGTCTCCGTAAGAGGAAGCTCCTTATTCTTTTTCATCCATCATCATTCTCCCATAACTTATTATACAGCAAATCTATATAGTCCAACTATACAGTTCAACTTTATAAAGTAATTATATACAGTGTGACTGTATATGTCAACAATTTATTATAAAAAGTACTATTTACAAGAATATTAGGTATAAAAAAAATACCCAACCACTAATCAATGTCAGATATCTTCAACCAAACTCCAGAGCGCCAAACCATAAGATAAACCATATATAATGATAAGAACGATTTTTACAGCTTGTTGCCATTCCTTCCAAATCAGATAAAAGCAACAAATGTAACGAGAGTGATTATCATTATATATGGTTTCAACACATCTATGTTGTCCACTTAATCTTTTAATATTACTTTATAACATAAAAAAGCCATATGAAATTCATACGGCTAATAAACTATACTATTAATCATTGTAATTATTAATTTCTAATAAATAAATCAAGCACAAATCTCTTCTATATCATTATTATCAATGGTTTCTTTTTCAATAAGCATACTTGCAATTTTATTAAGATATTCTTTATTATTCTCTAATATATTCTTTGCACTCACATATGCTTTCTTGATCTCTTTTCTACACTGATCTATTATGGTAGAATCATTAATATTGGCTGATTCAAAATTAAATAATCCAAAACTATCATCCATACCATATTTTACAATAAAGTCTTTTATCAGATTAGATGCCTTTTCAATATCATTACTAGCACCTGTTGTTATACCATCTTCTCCGAAGATGATTTCTTCCGCTACTCTACCAGCAAGTAATACTTTTATATTACTGGAGATTTCTTTTTTACTCTGATACATTTTATCTTTTGGTATACTCATACTGAATCCACCAGCACCTCTGGTACTTGGTATAATAGTAACCTTGGATATAAGGTTATCTGGTAATAATAATTTGGTCATAAGTGCATGTCCTGCTTCATGATATGCAGTTATCTGTCTGTCTTTATCAGTGATATTACTTCTATCTTTTTTCTCTGCTCCAGCAATAACTGTATAAAAAGCTTTATCTATATGTTCTTTCCTAATAGCTTTCTCATTACTATTTGCTGTAATTATAGCTGCTTCATTCATAAGATTTTCTAACATTGCACCACTAAAATAAACAGTATCTTTAGCTATATAATCAATATCTACCGTATCATGAATAGGCTTATTCTTAACATGTAGGGAAATTATAGCTCGTCTAGCATTATAATCTGGTAAACCTATTTCAATCTGTCTATCAAATCTACCAGGTCTAAGTAATGCAGGGTCAAGTGTATCGATACGGTTAGTTGCAGCAATTACAACAATTCCTTCATTATCATTAAAACCTGACATCTCTGTAAGAAGAGCATTAAGTGTTTGGTCTCTTTCGTCATTACTTGCTGAAGCTTTACCTGCTCTTGTTTTACCTATTGCATCAATCTCGTCTATAAAAATAACTGCTTTTTCACTTTTTTTGGCTTTTTTGAATAGTTGTCTTATCCTACTTGCTCCAACCCCTACATACATCTGGATAAAGTCTGATCCACTAACTGCATAATAAGGTACATCTGCCTCCCCAGCAACTGCTTTTGCCATAAGGGTTTTCCCTGTTCCTGGAGGACCATATAACAGTACACCTCTAGGCATTCTTGCTCCCATGGAAGAATATTTTTCAGGAGTTTTTATAAAATCAATAATATCTTTTACTAAATCTTTTGCTTCTTCATTTCCAGCTACATTACTGAAATTCACAACATTATTATTGTTAATTTTATTTTTATTGGCATCGACAATCACTTGCTTATTGTTATTGGAACCTTTTCTAATATACCAAAATACTCCAATTAAAAGTAAACCAATCCCAACAGTCTGAAAAGTTTTTTGCAGTCCTGAACTACTTCCAGTTCCTACTTTTATATCCTGCAATAATAGATATTCTTTAAAACCTTCTTTTAATGGATTTGGTACTCTATATACTGTTTTATCATTGTCTTTCATCTTAACATTTAATATGTTGTCATCAATTATTGTTACTTCCCCAACTGAGCTTTGTTCAACATAGTTAACAAATTCATTATATGCCATATCTTCATATTCTTTTTTAGTTAATAAATACGTAGTAACAGATGCTATCAATATAAGAACGCTAATCACTATAATAACCAACTTCTTATTTTTCAATTCATTCACCCCTAAGTTAACATAATATAATAATTATACATGTTACAAGTATAATAATCCACTATAAGTATTTAGAAATACTGTATATTGCTGGATATATAACTCAAACAGCGCAACAAAATTATGTAAACTTATCCAAGGCTAACCAAGCTTTTATTTATAGGATAATTTAATATCTTTCAATCTCTTCATTACGTCATTTCCACCTCTGCCAAAGTAGTCATGAAGTAATTTATATTCATTAAATAATTTTTCATAGATTTCATTATTTTCTTTTATAGGCTTATAATATTCTTCTTTTACTTTTGACATCTTATCTACAGCTTCAATTATTGTATCGTAACCACCTTTATCTCTTCCTGCTGCAACTGCACCAAACATTGCTGACCCAAGGGCTACAGCTTGGTTGGAATCACATATATGAATATCCATGTTGGTTACATCAGAATATATCTGCATCATCATAGAGTTTTTCTGTGCTATTCCCCCTGCTGCATACAATTCTTTTATTTCTACACCATTTTCCTTGAATGTATCAATTATCATCTTAGTTCCAAAAGCCGTTGCTTCAATAAGTGCTCTATATATTTCTTCAGGTTTTGTAGTTAATGTACATCCCATAATTAGACCTGTTAAATCAGCATCTACTAATACGGAACGGTTACCATTCCACCAATCCAATGCAATCAATCCACTTTCTCCAACTCTTAATTTCGATGCTTTTTCAGTTAATAATATGTGGATGTTAATATCTTTCTCCTTACATTCAGTGATGTACTTTTCAGAAATACAATTCTTGACAAACCAACCAAAATGGTCACCTACGCATGCTTGTCCAGCTTCATATCCAATAAAATCAGGTAATATTCCATCTTCAACAAGTCCTGCAATACCAGGTACAATGATTTCATCTTTATTAAGTACCATATGACAAGTGGAAGTTCCCATAATCATTAGCATTTTACCTTCTTCGCATATACCAGATGCAGGTACTGCCGCATGTGCATCTATTATAGCTACCGCAACCGCTGTTCCTTGTTTTAATCCAGTAAGATCAGAACCTACTTCATTGATTTCACCTGCTTTATCCCCAAGAGGGTAAATATCTGTACTTAGCTTATCTCCAACAATATTTTTGTATCGTTCATCTAATGCCCCAAGAAATTCTTTTGATGGATAACCATTACGCTTATGCCATAACCCCTTATATCCTGCAAAACAACTACTTCTCTTAACTTCTCCAGTCAGCTTATATACAATCCAATCTCCTGCCTCGATAAATTGGTCAGCAGCTTCATAGATTTCTGGAGCTTCATTGATAATCTGCATAACTTTTGGTATAAGCCATTCAGATGAAATTTTACCACCATATAACTTTGGAAAAGTTTCTCCTCTTTTCTTAGCTTCTTCGTTAATTTTATCAGCATATTTCTGAGCAGCATGATGTTTCCATAACTTGACATAAGCATGTGGATTACTCCTATATTTTTCATCAAAACATACAGGCTTCATATCTTTGTCAACAGGTAATATTGTACAAGCTGTAAAATCAACACCTACACCAACTACATCATCTGTATCTACATCATACTTTTTTAAAACCCCTTTAGTAACTGTTGATAGACAATGTAAATAATCCTCTGGATGTTGAAGCGCCCAATCAGGTGGTAATTTTGTTACATTATCAGGTAATACCTCTTCCATAACTGCATGAGGATAAGCCTGTTCGTAATCCCCAACCTCAATGCCTGTATCTACCTCAACCAACAATGCTCTACATGATTGTGTCCCATAATCAATTCCCAAACAATATTTTTTTTCCATCTAGCAACCTCCTTGTAATAAAATATTTTATAATTTTTTTGTTTATAACTCCTTATAGTAAATTCTACCATAGCCAATATTTTTGCTAAGATAGAAGAAAGGTGTTTTGTGATATATGCTGAATAACTTAAAAGCAAAATAGTATATGTATATGTGGAGTAGTGAGGCATGGACCCCGAACCCAGCAATTTACTCAGGACGAGTAACTTGCTGGCGTAACATATACATATACTATTTTGCAAAAGCCAAGTCCGAACAAAACACTTTTCTGACTTACTTAACATTAAACCTAAAAATAATTTTATATTGATTTTACAGAATTTCTTATAATTATTTCTGATGGTATTGTAACTTTAGTAATATCATTTTGACTATTCCCCGAAACCTTTTTCAACATTAATTCCCCAGCTTTTTGACCAATCAATACAGCATTCTGAGAAATAATAGTCAATCTAGGATCAATTAATTCAGCAAGATTAATATCTCCAAATGAGACTAAAGATATATCATCAGGTATTTTCAGATTCATTTCTTTTAATGCTATCATTGTACCTTCTGCCATATCATTATTAGCGGCAAATAGTACAGTTGGCAGCTTATTTATATTCCTTTGAATCATGAATTTTACTTCTTCATAGGATTTCTTTCTATTATAAGCACCGTTCACTATATATGATTGTTCTAAAGGAATATTATGCTCTTCTAATGCTTGAATGAAGCCATTATAACGCTCTTTTGCAGTACTAACACTAAGTAGCCCGTTTACAGCACCAATCCTCCTATGTCCTTGATCTATAAGATATGATATTAGCTTATATGTTGCATTATAATTGTCTTCTACAACACTATCCGTTTGCAGATTCTCTAGACTTGTATCAATCATGATAATGTCCATACCCTGATCTATGAATTTTTTCAACTTATGGTCTTCTTGTGTACTAGATGCCAACAGAACATAATCTACTCTCTTATCATTTAATGCATTCAAGAGTCTTAACTCTTTGTCTGTATTCTCATCAGTACTACAAAAAATAAGACTGTATCCAAGAGGGCTGATAACACTCTCCACTCCCCTAGCTATATCCATAAAATAATTATTAGAAATATCAGGTACAACCATTCCTACCATATAGGTTTTGTTGCATTTCAGACTTCTTGCAATTGAATTAGGTCTATATCCTAATTCTTTTATAGTTTCCATAACCTTATTCCTAACCTTCTCACTAACTGGATAATTTCCATTAATAACTCTAGAAACTGTTGCTGTTGATACGTTTGCTTTCTCTGCTACATGTTTTATAGTAACCATACTATCATCCCATCATTTTCATTACTTTATTTTGTCTATAGTAATCGTTTACTATATTATATAAAATTTTTTGCTTTACATCAAGTATTATATTATTAAAGCTCTAACATTCCTTATAGTAAAATCTCATTAAAAGACCACTATTCCTTTATTTTTGTCCATATAAGAATAACCTATTCATTCTTAATTTTATACATAAATAAATAATTATAATATACATATAACTTTGCATAAAAACTGGTTTCAATTCTGTAAAGCAATCAATATCAAATATATTCACCAATGCTATATGGATTAAATAAATAACTACTGAATAGATAAAAGTGGTAATAAAAAAACTTCTAATAAGACTTTTATCCTTTTCTTTGCTTGTTTTTTTTATAGCTATAATCATAAAAATTATTGGAGTTAACGTCAAACCTATTAAAATATAATTAGATATTTTTCTCCAAAATTTTATATGGCTTATTAAATAAAAATATTTTTTATCCGACACAAAAATATTAGATATATAATCTAAATGTATTTCTAAACATAAAAATGCCAAACATAATATTGTCATAGATAAAATATAAAATACTATATATTTTTTCATTAAATTTACCCCATCTTATTTTTAGGCGAAAAATATAGTTACCGTATTACTTTATTTTGGGTATTGCAGTAAAGGAATCAGTATGTGTTCCATAATCATATATATCATCAACTATAACAATGCCTCCTACTTCACGCTTTAATGAATACTTAACTTTAAATATGACTGAATTTTTCAATCTATCATAGTCAAGTTCTACATCACTAAGTATAGCTGATGATACAGATGTATTAAAGTCATCTACATCTATCGTCACTCTTGGTTTATTTGCAGATATTATTCGATATTGACTATCATAAGTAAAAGTTCCGCTTATTTTCACTATCCATATCCTTTTATTGTTATTGCTCCCTACCATCCCTTTGTAATGCGTAATAGTTTCGGTCTGGGTAACTGTTGTCCAATCGTTAACAGTTCTCTTAGTAGCTGAATCGTCATATTTGTAATGATATTCTTTCGTTTCTAATGTTTCAGTTGTTACGGTATCACTTGAATCACACCTATTTGTTGTAGTTCCAATCAGTAATGTTAAAGCAATTACAAACGCCAAAATATTTTTTATCATTTTTAATACATTCCCATCTATTGTATAGCTTAATAATATGTAATCTATTATATATACATTATGATAGAGCTTATGCAAATAAATGTCAACAATTATAAAAATAATTAAAATTAACAAATAATATATTAATCTAGACTTAAAAATTAAAATTATTTAATTCTCTACAGGCTAGTTTAAAAAGAATCTTATCGACAGAAAACAAAAGAAGAGACTGTTAGAAATTACTCATTTTCCAACAGCCCCTTGTGAAATTACTAAAACAACATATTAGTAACTTAATATTATGAATATATAATCATAATTCATATAATTTCATCTATCAGGTTACTCTCTTTTCAACACTTACTTCATAATATTTTTAATCAATTTATCTAAGAAAGGATTTTCGCCTAATAGTCTATCTATTTTTATAGTAGTAAAATAAAGTGTTCCCTTTCCTATTTTTTTCTCGCTAAGTATACCTACTTTTTCTTTTGGTCCTTTTAGATTAACTCCAAAGTCCGGTGTCTTATAAGTAAATAATATATGCTCATCTATTTCCCCAACTATTCCATCTTCAGTAATAAATCCAAAGCTATCACTTTTCTTATCATACATGAAGGAATAATCATCAGCATCATTATCTTTTGTAAAACTATTATCCTTATTTCTTGCAACAAAGAATAATCCTTTTCCTGTCTGGGAATCAGCTCCTTTTTCACCTAAAGTCTTGATACCATATTTTTGCCCTTCAATGGTACATCTTTTCATATCATTCAGCGAAATTAAAGCTTTTCCACCATTTTTTACATTGTTCATTATATGATCATACTGCTCTTTGAACTCCTCTTTATCAATCACAACAAATTTGTCATTAGATACGTTTTTGGTTTCAATTTTCACTTTTTGAAGCCCTTCACCAACTGATTCTTTACATCCAATAATAGTGACTTTAGAACTTGCATCATCTCTGTTCATTGCAACTACATCGAGTCTTTCTTCATTTATAACTTCATTTTTGTTGTTTACCAAAATAGAATCCAAATGAACAATCTCTTTATCGCCGCTTATAACAGGTATCACAAACTTAATGCTTCCACAATATGCAGAAGTAGAATCTAATATAGTCAATTCTTTTTCAAAAGAACATATATCACCTTCATCCGTTCTAACTGTTATCATTATTTTGCCATCCATTTTCTTTGGAGTATCATTTAATGTAAAGCATTCTATTTCTATTTCTTGCCCTGTATAAACTGTGAATTTATCACTTCTCAGATTGATTCTAACGGGTTCTAGCGTTTCTTTGAACGTGAAATAGGATGGTTTTGGCTTTCTTCTATAATCTACAAGTGTTTTCATCCATCCTGATGGCCACGCATCTATTAATAAGTGTACTGCTGTTGATATAAGAACATCACTTCTTCTTCTAAAAGCATCATTCATGAGTTTTGTCGCATATGCTTGGTGTTTCTGACTTTCTTTTATCCAATCAACTATATTGTCTTGTTCTTCAAACCAATCCCCGTGCATTGTATATGATTGTGAATTGACAATATCTTGTGGAGTCCACTTATCTTCTATATTATTAGGAACCCAGTCTTTTGGATAATCTTCTAGCATGATTTCCAAAGGATCCAAACCTTCTGTACCATATTCGCCACACCCTGTTTTCCAACCTTTTTTAATTGCTGGCAAATATCCTTTATGCAATTTTCCGATAGGTAGTGCATGGTTAGTGTACCACATGTTATAACAATGGAAATCAGATAAACCTGTCCTTGTAGGAGGGTCATAGTCTCCTTCAACATTTTTTATTACTCTATCAGGATTATTTAAGCGTATAGCCTTACTTGCTGCTTCAAAGAATTCTTCCATCTCATTTCTTAGCAAGCTTCTGTGTCCTTTGAATCCCCATGATGCTGGGAAAGGTTCATTAATATATGTTACCATTATATTAGAAGGATGACTTCTGATTAATCGTTCCATTTCTTCTGATTGTTTAATGGCTTCACAGAATTTGTTTCTTCTTATCCAACCAAAGAATGGTAGGTCTGTCTGTAACATCATACCTAGGCAATCACAATAGTCGTATATTTCTTCTTGTACAGGACGTTGAGTTAATCTATAGTAATTCATATTACAATATTTGGCTATCAATATATCCTTGATCAATAAGTCGAAATCCCCTTTATAGACACATTGCTGCATATGTCCCATAGTGTTGGCACCTCTTAGAATTACCTTCTCATTATTAAGGTATAGTGTACCTTTAACAGCTTCTGTCTCATCCATATGGAATTTTCTCATTCCAAAATGTCTATCTTTTTGGTCCACTAATATATTATCTTTCAACAAGTTCATTCTTACTTTGTATAGATAAGGATTATCTGATTCCCATATCTTCATATCTTTGATATCCACAATAATTCTATAATAATTTACATAAGGTCCACATTTCTCAATTTCAAACTCTATATTTTCGTCCTGATAACCTTTAAAGTTCTTAGAATAAACGGACATATTCAAATTCAATTCTACGTTAGCAAAATCTGAATTATATATTTCTACCCATACCTCTGCTTTACTATTATCAATATCTGGTCTAACAAAAATATCACTGATAAAATATTTATTTCTTTTTTCTACAATAATCTTATGACATATTCCAGCACCAGGTGGGCAGTGATGCCATCCTTTTTCACTATCATCCCAACCATAACCAGTTGCGGCATATATTTTGTCTCCATCTATTTTGCCTTCACCAAGATCTATTCCAAGTGTTGGTGCATCATTAAGAACTTCAACTACTAGAATATTCTTTTTATCCGTATAGATATAATCTGTAACATCAAATTCAAAAGGAGCAAAGAATCCTTCGTGATTTCCAATGAATTTCCCATTTATATATACATTGGCAATATAATCTACTCCCAAGAATCTGATGTATATTCTTTCGTCAGTATTAATGTCATAATCACATTCAAATTCTTTTCTATAATAGCCAGTCCATTTACCAATAGGACCTTTGTAATCAGGTATAGTTACCTGAGTGAATTCTCCTTCACCATTTAGAACTCTAGCAAAATCTTTTTTATCCTCATCATCCTCGTAGCGAAATTGAAAATTGTTAAGTTCAAATTGTTCTCTTTCCATTTGAAGTTTTGGCGTATAATCTTTTAAGAATGGTAAATATTTTTGTTTTAGATTCTCGATTCCTTTATCAAATTCAACGATTTTTTCTTGGTAACTTTTTTCTATAATGGGACTTACCGTATTCTTACTAGTCTCAAAATAACTTTTATCAAATTCTACTGGTTTTATTTCTTCTAGTTCTTCTTTATTATTATCTATACCATTTAATGCAATCCTTGCAAATCCATCAACTTTTGCCATAGCAAATGCCTCCTATGTATCTATCAATTATTATGTGTTAGTACACTCTAAAAAGAACACCTATTTTCATTTCTCCTTTTTTACAAAGCTTTTTGAATGATATCCTTTTTTGAATAGTTTTTTCGTCAAATAGTCTTAATTCCTTTACTTCTACACTTACATCCTTTGGTACTGTTATTACTGCCTCACCTTTATCCCCACTAATTACTACTTTCTTTTCTTCTACTTTTACATCTAGTTGGGTACTCCATCCAAAGTCAATACCGTCCCCTTTTTTTAAATCATACTTTTCTTTGATTATTAATTTATCTGGTGTTGGTGATAAAAATTCACGAGTATATTCATTAAAATATTCTTTCCATGTATAACTCAGGTCAACTTTACCATGGAAACTTTCCTCATCACCATTTGCTATGACTTTAATATCTTTTGTATTTGGTCTTTCTGATTGAGGTCTCTTTTCTAAATCACCATATGGTACTGAAGTATTGTGTCTATAAGCCTGTTTAACCAGGTTGGAAACTTCACTAGAATAGTTACCGCTACCAGGATCCATAGCAAATGTTTGATTACAGAACTCGATTACAAAGCTTCCTTTATCTTCATGGGCATGATCTATATTAGCCTTATTACCAAAGATAAATATCTTTAACCATTGGTTATCCAATTTTCTAAGTGATGATACACTTCCCATTTCTGGTAAAGCTATAAAATTCCTATATCCTACATTTTTGTTATGGAATTCTATAATGAATTTGAATGCAAGTATATCACTTGGTATTTTCCCATTTCTATCAAGCGATTTATCAAGAATCGTTGCCCAATGGCTATTGGGAAGTAAATGAGCCATATATGCTAATGTTGGAATCTTGAATCTTGGTTCACCATCACAAACAGGAATTACATCTTGTGAAGGAACAGTTGATTGTAAGCATTCTACAAAATCAGCAGTTTTCTTGATCTTGTCTGGAACGATATCTTCAAATTTCAACCCTCGAAGTTTAGCGTAAATATATATGGCAAAATTAGCGTTATCCCCTATGCAGTTATAATAATTAGGTCCTTCGCCATATGCTCCATCCTCAAATATTATACTGTTTATATTTTCCACAAGCTCTTTATAAGCTATATCAGTATATGGTTTTACATGATTGAAATGCTGCTCTAGTACTGCATATGCTAACATTCTGCCATATGTAAACCATACTAATTGGTTATTATCAAATATATAATCATGTTTCCATGTTATATAATTGATTCCGCCGATAGCTTCCTCACCTAATCTTCTAAGTATTAAGTTTCTACCAAGATCAGTAAACATTTCACCAGCTAAATCAAGTACCATACATATCTCGTAACAGATTACTGCTTTTACGAAAGCTCTATGTTCCCAATTCCCTGCTCCGAATTCAGTAATAAAAGAATCATTCCAATTAGTACACATTGCTAATGACATAGCATATCTAGCGGCTAATCGTAATAATGATTTATCCTCTAATATTACTCCAGCAGAAGCCAATAGAGGTCCTTTTAATGTTAATCTTTTCATGTAATCTCTTTTTCTTGCAAATCTTTGGTCAGTCCAAAAGATTACAAAATCATGTATCATATCTTCTGGAATCTCATTCTTCAAATCTTTTACATATTCAGCGTACATTGATTTGCCAGTCTGTTTTTCATATGCCAAATGATACTTCCTTAATTCAATCAGTTCTTCTTCATCAACTATCAAATTATATGTTGGCTTAAAATCAGGCTTGTAATCCTCATCCTTCAGATATCCTGTCCACTTGCTATCATACTGTTTATATTGATCTAAATATTCATTTAATAAATTAGAGTTCTGGAGCATTATCCATCTGAGGTGTCCCCCTTGATAACCATCTTCATCAGTATAAATCTCAATGGTGATTTTATTTATTTTCTTGCTATCATTTAAATCTAATTGGACTTCATCAGAGAAATCTGTGAACTTATCTGATGTTATATCAATAATATTGTTATCTGTATTAACTATAATCTTAACTTTTGATTTTGATGGTGAGTTAATCGCTAGAATCAATTTATCGTATTTAGTACAGTCCAAATTATCATAGTTCTTAGATATTTTCAGTGCTGGTCCACTTACCGGTTTTTGTACCCAGCTAAAAGTTTCAGCAGCCCATGTTTCCCCAAATTCAAGACCTTTTGCTGTTGTATCTTCTATCTTCCACTCTTGAAAATTTCTAAGCTCCGGGTCCCAAAATGCTTCAATTACAGCTTCTGCAATATTGACTTGAACAGGTTTCATCTTTGATACCTCCATGATAAGTACTTATCTCCTGAGTTATTTTCATATGATTTTGAAAATGGCTTTAGAAAACCGAAAGGTATATTCTAAAGCCCATTTTCATGCATCTTGATTTATTTTATTAATTTAGAAGTAATATTATTATTTTGATGCTAAGAATTCATCAATTTGTTGTTGGAATCCTTCAATAACTTTATCGATTCCAGCTTTATCTAACTTGTCTAAGAATTCTTCGTATTTCTCATCTACATTAGAACCTAGAGCACCAAATTCTAAAGCATTCTTATACTCTTTGATTATTGTATCTAATTGTTGTAAAGTAGTTGAATAATCTTCAGTATCTACTTTAAAGCCCATTAATTGTGACTGTTTAGCATCTCTATGCATTGTATCAAGGTATTCTGACCAACCTTTAACTCCACCTTCGATTTCATAACCGAGTAATGTATTTCCTGTTGCCCAGTTAGCTAAACTATAAGAATCTTTATCTGTAATTTTTATTGTATTTTCATCAAGCTTTTCGTAGTTCTTTCCTTCGATTCCATAAACCATTAGATTATAGAATTCTTTATCAGTGTTAAGTAAATTAATTAATTGTATTGCTTCATCAGGATATTTAGCTGTAAATGGAATTGCAAGGTTAGTAGCTGTTCCGTAAGGTGCTAAATATTGATAATCAACAGTAGGAACTACTACAATCTCTACATCATTACCTGCTTCGTTTGCTCTCTTAGTATCTTTTTTATCTTGATCTTTTAATGTTTCATGTACCCATGAAATATTACCATCTTTTACAAATTCATCTGCACGAGGTTTATCAAAAGATTCTACTGCAAGTACATCTTCTCTAATATATCCTTTTTCATACCAATCAGCCATAGTATGTATCATATCTTTATATTGAGGAGTTTTGAATTTATTAATAACAGTACATGATTCATCACCGATTTTAACATATACAGGTGTCTCTTGATTTGCTATTGCTTCATATCCATTTCTACATAACCAACTTATAGATGTAGATGGTCCTTTTTGTAAAGTACCGTTTTCTTTAGCTTTTTTGAAATATACTTCTAATGCATCCCAATCATCTTGGTCGAATGTTAAGTCTTTAGTGAATTGTTTTTCTAATGCATCAACATCAACATATTCGTCAGCTAAATGTTTATACATTCTGACTCCTCTTCTCATTTCAACCATTTGTTGATAGTTAGGAACAGCATATACATGTCCATCAACTGTTGCTTTATCAAAAACAAATTGTGGTATGACCTCTTTAATTTCAGGACAATTCTTCTCAATTAGATCTTCTAATGGTGTTAACATTTCTTCTCTTGATATAGTATCAAAGTTTAACATCCAACCAATCCATGCAATATCCATTTGATCTCCTGCTGCTGTTAAGAGTTTCCATCTCTCAGTCCAGTTACCATAAGGAATTACTTCAATGTCCATTTGTACACCTGGTAATTTTGTCTTTAACATTTCATTTGCTACTGCAAAGACTTCTTCTTGTTTTTCTTTTTCGTCTCCACCTAAAAACATCTTTAACACTTTTACATCTTTTTCAACTGTTGAATCATTATCTTTATCTACTTTTTTACTTGTATCATTACTTTTACAACCAATTAATGTAATACTAAGTATAAATACAACTGCCAATAAAACGCTAATACTTTTTCTAAAATTTTTAAACATATAAATTCCCCTTTCTATTTATGAATCTGATTTAAAAATTATAACTAATCTATAATTATAGGAATATACCTACAACTAACTCATTAACCTTTTACCGAACCTACTGTTAGCCCTTTAGCAAAATATTTTTGGAAGAATGGGAATACTAATAGCATAGGTCCAGCTGCAATGATACACATTGCAAATTTCAAAGTCTCAACTGGCATATCTTCCAGATAATTCAAATCTATACCTGGCGGCGTATTATTCGCCATGAATCGTAAGAATTCAACTTCCTGCAGTATTCTCTTTAATAGAAATTGTAGTGTATATAAGTGTGAATCGGTTATATAGATCAAACTTGTATACCAATCATTCCATTTTGCTAGTAGTGTCAATAACGCTACTGTTGCTAATACTGGTTTTGACAATGGTAATAT
This sequence comes from Vallitalea sediminicola, assembly GCF_054408565.1. Lineage (NCBI taxonomy): Bacteria > Bacillati > Bacillota > Clostridia > Lachnospirales > Vallitaleaceae > Vallitalea > Vallitalea sediminicola. The sequence goes on along the minus strand of NZ_BTPT01000046.1, from coordinate 148,208 downwards.
TATTTGGAAGAATATCCTTATTTCACTAGCACCGTCAAGCTTAGCTGATTCAACTAATGAAATGGGTAACCCCTGAAAGAATGTCCTAAAAATAATAATATAAAATGCTGAACATAGTGTTGGTAATATATAGATCCATATAGTATTTCCAAGATGTAGATATTTATAATTCAATAAATATGTTGGAATTAATCCTCCATTGAATAACATAGTGAAGAATACAAAAAATGTAATAGGTTTTCTGAATTTGAAATCTTTCCTTGACAATGGATATGCACACAAAGTCATAACTAAAACAGATAAAAAAGTTCCAAAAAAAGCTTGAAAAGTTGTTACTGCATATGCTCGTAAAATTTCTCCAGCATTACTAAATACAAATTTATATCCTGTCCAATCTATGAACGGAGGGATTATCTTAAACCCTTCTTTAGCTAATATATCTTCATTAGTCAAAGATGCTGAAACTATTAATAAGAAAGGTAAAATAAACGTAATGGACATTATTATAAAATATAGATTTATCCATGTTCTATAAGTAATCCTTTTCTTCTTTACTACTGACATATTATTCACTCCATTTCCCTTATGATAATTAGAATAGTGATGAATCCGGTTCTACCTTTCTTACTATTCCATTCATGGTAACAATCATTACAAACCCTACTAAGGATTGGAAAAGTCCTACAGCAGCAGTAGTCCCTAAATTACCAGTTCTTAGACCACGATAAACATATGTATCAATTATATCTGTTGCAGGATATAACACCCCTACATCTCTTGGTATAACATAGAACAGACCAAAATCTCCTCTGAATATATTCCCAAAAGCTAATAATGTAAGAACTATCATAAGTGGTTTAATACTTGGTAATGAAATGTGAATAATCTGTTGCAATCTATTAGCTCCATCAATTTCTGCAGCTTCAAAGTATGCTTTATCAACACCCATTAAGGCCGCATAATACATAATACTATTTAGACCTATAACTTTCCACATATTAGTTAATATTAATATCCATGGCCAAGCTGACACTTTTGAATACCAGTTAACGGGTTCTCCGCCGAACATTTCAATTACTTGATTTAAGATACCCATAGTAGGACTTAGAAGTGTATATGTTATATATCCTACAATTACCCAAGACAAAAATCTTGGTAACATCATTGAAGTTTGATAAAATTTGAGAGCTTTTCTGCTTCTTACTTCGTATAGTAGTAATGCTACAAAAACTCCTGCCACAAGATTAACTACAATAAATATCATTGCATATCCAACAGTATTTCTTGTAATTCTCCACGCATCTTGTGAAGTAAAAAAGAACTTAAAGTTTTCTATTCCATTCCACGCACTCCCTAAAATACCTTTTGGTGCTTTATAATCCTTAAAAGCAATTATTACTCCAAACATTGGAATATATGAAAAGATAAAATAAGCTATGACAGCAGGTAATGTTAATATTAATAACTCTAGATTTTTCTTGTTTGCATTCTTTGATGTTTTCTTCGTTTTCTTCATTAATCTCACCTTCTTTTCTGTCTATTATTAATTGTGTCGCTTCGATGTATTAATAATATCATCTTCTAAAGGTGTTTTAAATTCTAAATAATTAATTAAGCGGTATACATTTTTACCAATAGGAAAAAGTTGTGGTTCACTATTTTTACTAGGGTATACAATATTAGAATATCTTAATAAATAAAGCAAAACCTCTATATCATAGATTTATCATTATCATCATATAGAGGTTTCATAAATTATTTTTCATGGGGAAGAACTATTATTATGCTTGTACCAATACCTTTGTCACTGATAACCCTAAGACCGTATTCCTCTCCATATAGAATTTTTATTCGTTGATTTACATTATACATACCTATTCCTTGATTCCTTAATAGGTACTTATCATTGATTTTCATGTTTAATTCTATTTCTTCTTCTTTACTCATTCCTACACCATCATCAAATACAACTATTTCCAGATTATCTTTTTTGCTCTCACAACTGATCTCTATTATACCTTTGTCACGCTTTGGTTTAATTCCATGATATATTGCATTTTCAATAATTGGTTGTAAAGTCAGTTTCATTATCCTATTATCATATACATCTTCTTGTATGTGCCATTTGACTTCTAGTTTGTTTTTATATCTTTTTTTCATGATATTAATATATATCTTACAGTATTTCACTTCATCTTTTACCGTACTGAATTGTTCTCCATCCAGTGAATATCTTAATACTTCAGATAAACTAGAAATCATATCAGAAGCTTCATTATACCCATCTAAGAGTTCTATTGCCGTCCAATTAATAGCTTCTAATGTATTAAATAAAAAGTGGGGATTCATCTGTGATTGCAATGCTTTGTTTTGTGCTTTATCCAATAGTATGATTTTGTTCCTTAGTTCGTCTTCTAATGATGTATTGGATAAAATAATTTTAAATATATTATCCGAAATATATTTGACTTCATTTTTATTTTTATGTTTCTCTCTATCCCACATCTGTGGATTATCAATTATTCTCATGACAGTGCTAACAGGTTCGTATGTTTTTATTGTTAGTAAATAACTTAATATAAGACTTATAATCATGTATGCCATTAATATATTTTTAACGTATTTATATATTTTGTCTACATCGTTACTATAGCTTGTTAATGGAAGAACTGATAAATATGTCCAATCAGCATATTGTGAATTAACTTTAGTAATTATGTATTTTTCATTATTCACTGAAAGTATTTCTGATTTTCCTATGCTAGAATAATCAATGGAATCAAATATATAAATCTCACTAACATCTTTTAGAAAATCATCAGAATTTTTACTAATAATAACTTTATCACTCTCATTATCTACTACTATTGTTTTTATATCATTATTAGAATAATGCATGTCTGCCATTTTGGCTAAATAACTAACTTTCAAATTTATTGCAACCGATCCTAATATTCTAGTTCGTCTTTTTCTAACATAATGTATAGCAGAAACATAATTACCAGTAACTTTACCCTCTCTGATTTCTCTCCATGCAAAATACCTGTTAATAGTATCTATATCATCTTTATCTTTTCTATACCAATCTTTATCTTGTAAAGTTGTATTATTGATTCCCACATCATTAATTGCACCATCAATGGAATCATATAATATGCCTAGACTATCAGATTGTAAGTATACACTACTAATATAATCATCTAAGCTAACATACTCTTTCGTTCTATCATATATGATGTCTATTATGTTATAATAATCTGCAAACGTTTTATTAGAAATGAAGAACAAATCATAAACAGAAGAAATAGATAGATGAGTAGCTAATCTAGTTGTATCTTTCATAGCTCGATCAATTGTTTCTTGTGTTTTTAAAGCAGCATTATAATTTGCTGTTTTAATTTCATCTTCTACTGCATGATTATATTTAGATTGAACATTTATGGTAATTACAATAACTGGAATAAATACAATCAAGAAAATCAAAAGAAAATTTTTAATAAGTATCGATTGAAATTTATAGGATTTTATATATTTCCACATATTTTTCTTTCTCATCATACCACCATTACTTTCTACATTTTCCCATATTCGCTTGGTGACAATCCTGTATATTGCTTAAACACTCTTGAAAAATATTTACTACTTTTATAACCTATCATATGACTTATCTCATAGGTCTTGTATTTCCCTTTATTTATTAGTTTTATTGCTTCTTCCATCCTCACTTTAGTTAGATAGTCCGTAAACGTTTCTCCAGTTTTTTGTTTGAAATATCTGCAAAAATAAACCGAATTGAGAAATACATGATTGGCAACATCTTCCAAAGATATATCCAAGTAGAATTTCTCATCGATATAAGCAATAGCTTTCTCAATTACTTTTTCAGCCGATTGATCTTTATTTTTAGCAATAAAACTAACTAAGTCAGCAAATATTTCTAGACAATATTGTTGTAACTCCTGTAAATTGCTTATTTTTAAGATATAGTTATAATTTACTTTACCCTTAGTAATAGTTATAATATCTAGATCTAATTGACTAAATTTATTTGAAAGATTAGCAAATAAATCAATTATGACTTTTTGAGAAAATTGTGTAGATTGATTAGATAGTTGTTCAAACAGAGTCTGATTCAGACTCTCCAATTCAATAATATTGCCTTCATTTATTTTACTAAAGAACAATTTATATTTCTGAATTATCTTTTTATACTCAACTACATTAATATTCAAGTTATTGCTTCCATCACCTAATTCTTCATTAATATGCACCTTTTCATTGAATTTTGCCAGCTCAAAGAAACTTTTAAAACTGTCAATATGGCTTAATTCAAGATTTAAATCCATAAAGCCTTTAATTGATTTACAAATATTTTCTACTTCAATATTAAGTGTTTCTAAGAATTTAGATTCATCTTGATTTTTAGAATAAGCAAAAATAATAAAATTATCATCTTCAGAAAAAAGTGAACAATATTTTATTTTATTTTTTTTTGATACAAAAAAATTGTTTATTGCAGTATTTAATCTTTCTTTACCATAATTCCAATTGTTATCTAGAAAAGCTTGATTATTAATAATATTAAATTCAAGATATGCACATTCATGATATATTTTGTCTGCAAAATCCACCAGTTTCGCTCTATTAATAATATCTTGTTTCTTCTTAACAGCACCGTATATTAAATCATTTATGAATTGTGTTTTTAACAACGGTAATTGTTTCTCGAATTTTCTTTCTTTATCTAATTTCTGTACAACCTCTTTAAATACATCATTCACTTGTTGAAAATTAGTTGGTTTCAATACATAATTTTCCACATTTAATTCTATAGCTTTCTTAGCATATTCAAATTCTTTATATCCACTAATTAATACTGTTTTGATATATGGTTTACAATCATATAAATATTTTGCAATATCTAGTCCGGTCTTATCGGCCATCTTAATATCAGTTAAAACAATATCAACATCATTATTAATTAAATAATCTATGGCTTCTTTTCCATCTTCAAATAACTCCACTACCTTTATGTTCAAACTATCCCAATCAATAAATCTTTTTAACCCGTTCCTTATTATTTCCTCATCATCGACAATAATAAGATCGTACACTTTACCAACTCCTTTAGTTTATCCCATATGTAATTTATGTTTACTGATTTTTTATTATATCATCTTATTATTTTAATGTAAAATTACTTTTAGGCTTAATAATACAATACCAAAACTCAACAGTACTAATTTTACTAATGTATTAAGTAAAGTGATACTTGTAATATATTAGTGAATTTACCAAAACAACATTGACAAATATACTAATTTTCAACATAACAGTACTTTTCTTATACATTGACATTTTCTCCTTTTACAATGATTTTTATAAATACGGTTACATATTTTACTTATACTAATAATTTTATAGGGATTAAAATATTCCCACAAGGATAATATCTTTTATAAAGTTCAATAAATTAACTTTATTTTGTTATTAAGGTATCTAATATTAACATGAACTCATTATCTTAACTTTATAGCTTTTTATATTTATTAAAATTATGTAGCTAACAGTCGCTTATATAGTATTGGGGAATATTACGTCAGCTAATTAAACATCCGTGTTTAAATTGCTGAGTTCGCCGTCCATGGCTCACTGCTCCATATTCCCCAATACTATCTAAGCTCGGTATTTTAATCAACCTTTCCTATTATATACCTTATGTATGTATTTCATAGGGGTTTCTTATACGTCAAGAAAGATGACTTCAATAGTTAGAAATCATCTTTTCTGATTAATTTTATGTAAAATGCATTTACCTTTTGAAATCTTAGATTACTTTATAATTATCATATACATCCAGAGATTACTCTCGTGGGCGCTTAGTGATACTGTTGAACCTGATGTATATGTTTTTTTATGTAAACTAAATGTTTTTGAATGATCATTGATTATGTCTTCTTGGGTATCTGTCCATGTAGATAGCCATGTGGGTGTTGGTGCTTCGTCGGGATACCCTATATATACTTCTACATCTGAATTTACTGTAAATGTTACTAGTGGATTGCCTGTGTATGCGTAGGATTCTATGGCTGTTTTAATCCAATCACTTCCTTCAATAGTGGATGGTAGTGATGAGATTATATATGTTCTATCACCGAATTGTTCATCTCCTGATTGTAGGTTAGACATAATTGACCAATCAGCTGCATTTTCAGTATCGTTCACACTTAGATTTGATATTTTAGGTATTGGTACGGCTATGTCTTTTACCATAATCATATACATCCAGAGGTTACTTTCATGAGCACCTAATGTTACAGTTGAACCTGATGAGTATACTTTTTTATACAAGCTAAATACTTTTGAGTAATCATTGGTAATATCTTCTCCTGTATCTGTCCATGTAGATAACCACGAAGGTGTTGGTGCTTCATCAGGATATCCTACGTATACTTCTACATCTGAATCTACTGTAAATGTTACTAGTGTATCTCCTGTGTATGTGGAGGATTCTATGGCTGTCATTATCCTATCGGAATCTAGTACACAGTCAGGTACAGTGGAGACTGTATATCCTCTATCACCAAATTGTGTTGAACCTGGTTGCAGATTTCCTTTTTCTGACCAATGTATAGCATTGTCTGTATCATTAACATTAAGATTGGATATGAGTTCTGAATCATATACATTTTCAGGTAATTCCTCAATAACTCCGAAATCGTCTACATATGCATAATAATCACCATCTGGTTTATAGGCATAGATTGTAGCAGTTGTATTTTCAGCTCCTGTAGTAAACTGGAATTTATTTTCAGCAGTACCCCAAGTAGTTGAATTTATTGTTGTACTAAGCTCACTGCCACCATAATCTTTAACACCTAATTGTACATCATCTGTCATATTAGAATTATAGAGCTTAAAGCTATCAATTAATCCTATATCACCAGTTCCACTGTTCTTGAATACAAGATAAAGATCATGAACACCTGTAACTGAATTGATAGATGTACTTTTAAATGCCCAAGATGCACTGAATGTATCTAAATCAAGGGTTCCTATTACTGTACCTGTTAAGCTATCAAGTCTCACTTCTATGGAACCTGTATCAACTGTCTTATTTCTGCCAATTGCAAATGTATCATATTTGCTAGAACCAAAATCAATATTATCAAATGCAACCCAATCCCCATCTCTTACAGGTCCTACATATTGTACATCCCTGTAATATGCATGTTCTCCGTCTACATAATTCCAATGATTTGAATTAGAAGAATTATCAAAATCTGTTACTTTTCTATGATACCCATTTATCTTAGCCCATGCTGAAAAAACATATGTTGTTGATGGCTTAAGTCCTGTTACAACTTGTTCAATACCATCTCCTCCTCCAAGCACAGCAGAAGTTATCTGACCTCTTGACATAGAATTAGATGAATGATAATCCCAATTACAACTTGTAGTTAATCTTGCACCGTGATAACCTGTCTTAGTCCATGATGATAAATCATAATATTCAAATCCTCCATTGAGTACCTTGTTCATATATGGAACATCTACTTTTTGGTATACTGGATATGGTGGATTGTCAAAATCATGACCAGCTGTCCAATTATCTCCATACTCATATGCACCTGCGTCAGGAGCACTGCCAATATAATTGTCAGTGATATTGGGAAGTACCATACCAGCATCAATTGCAATTGAATCCGAAGCAATTTTAAGATTACCATTTGATGGATTTATAAAATCAGGATCCCTATTAACTATATTATTTTTTACAATACAGCCATTTCTTGGAGATATTCCATTTCTGAAAATATTGTTAAATAACTTATCCCCATACATATCATTTCCATATAATGTACTTTGTCCCCATGAAGATTCACTTCCACTGTTATAGAATGAATTGTTATACGCCAAGACAAAATTATTAGGTGTATTCAGTAGTAATCCTACAGCTGAATTGTTCCATACCACATTACGATACATAATTAAGTTTCTAGTATCACAATCTGCATATAGTCCCCCATCAGAAAAATTAGCTGCATTATCATGAACATAATTATGATGAATCTCTGTGTTCTGATAATCCATACTACCGAGTGCTAAAACACCTGAATCTTCAGTAAGCATGTTAGCATAAGAAAAATCATTGTATTCTATGATACTATCTTGAATACTTCCTCTCATACTACCTCTACCAAGTCTATATACAGTATTATGGCTTATTAGATGTCTTCTACCATATACATCAATACCACCAGCATTACTAGCCTCTGAAGAAACATCATGTATATAACAATTGACTACTTGATTATCTGTTCCAGAAACCTTTATTCCTCTACCAAAAGTATAAGCTATCTCAGAGTCTCTAATAACATTATTGTTTCCACCTAGTTCTAAACCTTTTGTCAAAGTATCTGCATCTTTTCCTGTATCTAGATTCTGGTCAATGTACTTAAAAACTCCATTGGATATAGTACAATGATTAGCATCAACAGTTGTAATGGAACCTAGTATTGTATCTATTCCTTTGACATTTATGTATGAACGATTTCTAAGGTCAAATGTATAGGTTCTTTTCTTAGCTTCCACTACATGATTAGCTGGATTATCACCACCTGGTACCCATATGTACAATTTTTGATTTTGTCCATCTACATACCACTCATCAGCTGTATCAAGAGCATTCAGATGCCTGGTTATATAATATTTATTACCTCTTTTGCTGTTATACCAAGAATTAGTCCTTGCCCATGGTTCGAAACGTAATGTTGAAGAACCGAAATCAGTTATTGTACTAGCTGAGGCATAGTATTCTGGACCATTCAAACACCAGATTAATCCCCCATTCCAATAATCTGCTGGAAATGATGAAAGATCATAATCTGTAATAGTGTACTCATTTAATGGATCATTTGTTGCAGAATCAACAGTAGCTAATACTGATTTTGTATGTAAATCCGCTCCTGCATTAGGCCATCTAGCTTCATTAGATAGATTACCATCTACCGCTACGATATTTTCTCCTCCAAGATTCCAGTCCATATCACCTTTATAGATGGAACCTGAATGCCTTGTCCAATTGGTAATAATATCACCGCCACTGACAACAACCTTTTCGTTATTATAAGCCTCAAAAGTAATTGGATTATCTGGCGAACCAGAATTTGCAGGAATTACTGTTTCTCTATACACCCCTTCTCTGATATAACATCTATCTCCTGAAGTCATTATATCAGCTGCTTTTTGTATAGTCCTAAAAGGTGAAGCTAAAGTTCCAAAATCAGCATCATCACCTGTTTCAGAAACATAATAGATGTTACTTGATGCATATACCACATTGGAATCAAATCCCGTTCCAACCAATAAACAAACTGTACAAATTATCCCCAAACATATAGATACAAATCTTGTTTTTCTTACCACACATCTCATCTCCTTATTATTTTATAATCTAATATTAACACTTGAATAAAACTATCTAAATGTACTAAACTAACTTCTATTAGTCTAAAATTAAGATTCATGGAAAATAGAAAGCAGAAAGTTAATTATCTACATGATAAAGGCTTTTATATACATTTATTATTTTTTTATTTTTGCTAAAATAAACTTAAGTAAATAATAATTAATGAGGTGATATTTTGGAAACTAAAAATTATTTTGGAACAGAGGATTTTAAAGGTTATTGGCATGAAGATAAGAGAATTATCTATAATAAACGTCCAAAGGAAAGCTGGCAATGTATGCCTATTGGTACAGGTAAAACAGGAGCAGTTGTTTTCGTGCCAGATGAAGGTATATGTTTACAGATAAACCACGGTGGAAGTTTTGATAGTGATGGTAATCTTCCTTCTCTATTAAGAGTTAATATCGAGATAGAAGGAAAACCATTCGTTAATGCAAATAATTATGAACAAGAATTATCCTTAGATAAAGGTATTGTAACTATATGTGCAGATACACCAAACGGAAAAGTCAAGGTTGAATTCGTAGCACATCAAGAATTAGATGTTATATCTATCTATATAGAAGATATGAGGAATAGTATAGGTCAAGTTAATATATGTCCTCTATATTGGCGCCAAGGAGTTTCACAAACACTTTTAGATGAAATGATGTTTTTCACAGAAACCAATACATGTTCAGCTTTTAATGAAATTAATTTTCAATCTTGTGTAACCAATAACAATTTTTCTGACCCATTAAAGAATCTATCTTATGGTACAGCCGTATGGGTAGATAATGCAGAAGAGACTAATATTCCTATTAAAAAAGTTAGGTCTAGAAAAGTTAGGATGTTAATTGCCGCAGATTCAGGCAAATACACTAAAGATACACTTGTAAAGAAGTTAAAATGCAAAATTGAAAAAGCTTCAAAGATTTTATTAGAGGATTTTAGGATTTCACATATTAAATGGTGGAAAAATTTTTGGTCAAAAAGTGAGTTTGATGTAAAATCAAATTCAAGACTTCAATCCATTAGAGCAGTTTGGTACTTAAATAGATATTTTACTGCTTCATCTATGGCAGGCACGTTGCCTCCTAAGTTCAATGGTTCAATTTTTCTATTTGATTATGACCGCAGACACTGGGGAGGGGCTTATTGGTTTCAAAATACAAGGCTTCAATACTGGTCTTTATTCAAATGTGGTGACTTAGATTATATTATGCCGTTCTTTGACATGTATATAAATGCTTTAGTGTATGCCAAGGAAAGAACACAGTCAGTCTATGGACATGATGGAGCAATTTATCTGGAAACAATGCATTCTTGGGGTGGAAGCCGAATTGGAGATAGTAGATCTGGTGAAGGAGTTGTAAATAATTATATAAAAAATTATTTTACAGGTTCCCTAGAGTTATTAATGATGATGCTTGAATATTATCGCTATACAAATGATAGTATTTTTGCACGTGAAAAAATCTTACCAATAGCCGATGAAGTCATTCTTTTTTTCTTTACTCATTTCCCTATCAAGAATGGCAAGTTATTTTTAGAGAAAGGTGCTTCATTAGAAACATGGTGGGAAGCAGATAACCCAAGCGATCAGATAGCAGGATTAAAAGCAGTTATTCCCCCACTTATTAATATAGCGATGAAGCACGGATATGATAAATCCTCAATAACTAGATGGAAAAGTTATCTTGTATTATTACCTGAACTACCTAGAGGAACAAATTGGTTTAAGAAAAATACTAAAGAGCATAATTATCAAGGATATCAAGGCACATGGCAAAAACCCCAAAAAGGAAATGCTCTTATGCCTGCTGATAATGTTCATTTGATTGAAAAGAAAAACTATGAGGATCCTGAATTATATGCGGTTTGGCCTTTTGGTCTTTTTGGTAAAAATTTACCAGATTATTCTTCTGCCCTTAATACATTCAATAATCGTATACATAAAGAACCCTCTAACGGATGGTCACAGACTGCGGTTTGGGCTGCACGACTAGGATTAGCTGATGAAGCTTCTGAATTATTATTGAAGCAATTTCAATGTTCCTCTGTATTCCCTAGTGGTATGATGTTTTCACCTGGTAATATAGTTCCTAATAGACCTGATATACCTGAATGTGGTTACTTTGATACTATTGGAGTCATGACTACTGCTGTTAACGAGATGCTTATACAAGACTATACAGATAAATTAGATATATTGCCTGCTTGGCCAAAAGATGAGTTTGTCCATTTTAAACTTCATTCTCAATTCGGAAAAGTAGTTGAAGAAACCTATAAACCAAAATAGATTATCATAATGTATTACAATAAAATAGACTCTATTATTCTATAATAAACCATATACTTGTAGGCTTATATAGATAATAGAGTCACAACATTACAGAATGACTTTACTTCTCACTAACAACTACACTGTAACTAGATTCTTCATCATTCTCAATACCTTTTTTATTGTTTAATGGCTTATACCATATATTCATAGATTCAATACTTCCTGCAATTTGAGTATTATTCCAAAGGGTTCCTCCATATTTGTATCCTGCAGCTGAGAAAGTAGCATTCATTGGGTATGAAGCACTTCTTGCTATTGTATATGCTATTTTTAAACCAGATTTTCCCATAGTATCTTCCATCATTTTAAGTAAATGTCTAGCTAACTTATTTCCTCTATACTCTGGTAGTATGGCAAAATCAGTCATTTCAACATTCTCTTCATGGACATTCATATCACATGAACTTACACCTATAAGCTTTTCATTATCCATCGCACCAAAATATAATACATCCTCATCCATCGTTTTTTTTATATACTTTTCATCATGTATTGGAAATGGATATGTCTTAAACACTTGCTTATAAATATTGGATATCCTTACACTATCTTCTTCATTTAATAGTGTTAAGTAGTACTTGTCGTCCATAGAAATCAAGTCGCTTTTTTTATTATTCTTAGCCTTATGAATGATTGTATCTATTGAATTCTTTTTTACAATTATTTTTCGTTCTTTATTGTGATATCTTGCCATAAAATAGCATGGTTTTCTTCCATTATAAAATTCTGGTATGATAGCTTCTTCATCAAAACCATTGCGTAAAAAATTCAATCTAGCTTCTTTTGGTACCTTAGCAATAATTTTTCCGTAACTATAGTTTTTAACCATCACATCTAATTTACTAATTAAATAAGGATCAAGTGCATGCTTATAATCCATCACATATATTCTATCATTGAATGAACCATGTTGAATCTTACTATACCCTAACAATACTTCCTTATCTTTTTTTATTAACATTTAGTCACTCCTCTATTGGTGTTAGTGTAATAATTTCACTATTATCTGATAATAGCTTTTCAATTCCAATTGATTTAATATTATCTTTTTTATCTAATTTAAGTTGCAAGTGGCAAGTTCTACATTCAAGGTCACAGGCAATTTGCGCATAATCATTGGGTTCTTCATAAGTGGTTATAACACCTTCATAGTTTCTTAGTATAGCTTTATTGGTGGACCATGACATAAGGTAATTAGGCATAACTGGAATCTTTCCCCCTCCTCCAGGGGCATCAATAACATAAGTAGGTACTGCCAATCCACTTGTATGCCCTCGAAGACTTTCCATTATCTCTATTCCTCTACCAATACTTGTTCTGAAATGTTCTAACCCTTCTGATAAATCACATTGATATAGGTAATAAGGTCTCACTCTATTTGCCGTCAATTTATGTACGAGCTTTTTCATAATCCTAGGACAATCATTCACATTAGCCAATAAAACCGATTGATTTCCAAGAGGTATACCACAGCTAGCTAGCTTATCCAATGCTTCAATGGCTTCCTCTGTTATCTCTTTAGGATGATTAAAATGTGTATTGATCCATAGGTTTTTGTATTTCGATAATACGTCTACTAATTCTTCAGTTATTCTATAAGGTAATACTACCGGTGTTCTTGTTCCTATTCTAATTAATTCCACATGAGGAATTTTGCTTAATCGTTCTAGCAAATAGTCTATTAAATCATTTGACAATAAGAAAGGATCTCCACCGGATAATAATACGTCTCTAACTTCATGATGGTTTTCAATATATTCAAAACCTGCTTCATAATCTTCCTTCATTGGATTATACTCTTTGTCACCAACTTTTCTTTTTCTCGTACAGTGTCTACAATACATAGCACATACATTGCTAACGTGAAATAAGACACGGTCCGGATATCGATGAGTTATCCCTTTTATTGGACTATCATCTTCTTCTCCCAATGGATCTTCAATATCTGCACGGCAAACTTCCAATTCTTTCACCTGTGGGAAAGCTTGCTTAAATACCGGATCATTATCATAATCTGATGCATCAACTAGAGATAGATAGTATGGGGTAATTGATAGTGGAAATTTTTGTATTGTCTTTTTTAATACTTTTTTTTTATCTTCATCAAAATTGAAATCCAGTACCTTTTCAACTTCTTCAATTGTTGTAATTCTGTTTTTCAGTTGCCATTTCCAATCTGTCCAACTTTTATCATTTTCTAAATACATATTTTGATCTCCTTTTTTTCTAAAAACTACAGTAACTGTGTCACATAAGATTTAAAATATAATTTTTTCTATAAAAAAACACTCTAAACTCCTATATTAATAAGAGTTAGAGTGTTTAAACTTCGCTAATGCTCGTATTACACCACTATATGTAGTGTAGGCCATGACTAATAAGTCCTAACCAAACCCCAGTTCTTTAAATGATTTTTCATGATCATTTTCTCTCTGTTCGATAAACTTACTTCCCTCCACTTACTATTAGTCTGCGTAGAGAAGCTCATAAATCAGATACTCATGTCATTACTTCATCTAATACTTTAAATCCTTTTTAAACTATCATAAAATTACATCATCCTTATAATGATATAATATATTCTGATAAACGCATGGTCGAACTTGGATCACCAACGAATAATAGCTTATCGTTAACACGTAGCTTTTCTTCTGGTGACGGTGAGAGAATAATTCTACCCTCTCTTTTTATTCCAACTACAGTAATCCCTGTATTATTCCTCATATCCAGTTCATCAAGTGTCATATCAAATATACTTGAGTCATAATTTAAATAATGCTCATAAACTGTTACATGCTCAGTATTTTTAAATCTACTTGTATAATCAACAATTGCGTTCACCGTTTTATTTATTTTATCTTCAATATCATCTCGTTTTTTCATCAGCTCGACAAGTTCTTCTTTTAATTCGTTGACGCTAGCTCTAATTCTATATCTTTCAATGAATTCTTCAGCACGAGAAACAGATGATACATATATACCATTACCATGTTTTACTTCAACAATGTTCATATCTGATAATAAACGCATTGCTTTTCTAATGGTTTCAGGAGACACATTATACTCTCCTGCCAACGTAGATCTACCACTAATTTTCTTGTCTTTAGTGATTTCTTCTCTAGAAATTCTAGATGCAACATCTACAGCAACTTTCATATAAACTGGTATTGAATTTTTCCTTGGCATATATACACCTCCTCACAATTTTATCAACTAATTATACTCTATTATTTCTATTTTTTCAATAATAATTAGTGAGTCAAGGCTGAAACAATATCTTGGTGATCAATAACACCACGTAAACGGTTCCTTTTATCAGTTACTGCAACATCAATATCACTTTCATCTAATTTAGAAAACGTTTCAAAAACAAATGCATTACGATTAATGCTCTCCACTTCTTCAACGACAAAAGAATCAATCTCATGACCTAGATGCTTGCTGATAGTATCGATTTCAACATAACCTAACAGCTCTTGCTTGTCTCCGATAACATAACAAAAATCTCTATCTTTATTTTTAAGCTCTTCCATTATTTTGTCTGTTTTATCCCCTAGTTTCGCCAAGACGATAGGTTCTCTCATAACCGTCTTAACTCTTAGAATTCTTGATTTATCAACATCTTCAATAAAACTACTTACATAATCATTAGCAGGATTTTCAAAAAAATCCCTAGGCTTTCCAACCTGTACTAATTCACCATCTTTTAATAAAGCAACTCTATCACCCAACCGAAAGGCTTCGTTCATATCATGAGTGATAAAAATGATTGTCTTATCCATATAATCTTCAATACTTAGAAGTTCAGTTTGCATGTCTCTTCTAATCAACGGATCAAGAGCACTGAATGGTTCATCCATCAATAGAATTTCTGGTTCATTGGTTAATGCTCTAGCTAAACCAACTCTCTGTTTCATACCTCCACTTAATTGTCTAGGAAAATAATTTTCCCATCCTTCTAGACCTACAAGTTTTATTGCTTCTTTTGCTTTTTTAGCTCTCTCTTCTTTCGGAACATCTTGTACCTCTAGTCCATATTCAACATTTTTCAAAACGCTTCTATGGCTTAGCAAACCAAAATGTTGAAATACCATAGCTACTTTATTCCTTCTTAATTTTTGTAATTGACCCTTGTTATAGTTACATATATTCTCACCATCAATTAACAATTCACCTTTCGTAGGTATATTCAGCATGTTCATGCAACGAATAAGTGATGACTTACCACTACCTGATAAGCCTACGATAACAAACATTTCTCCATCTTCTATATCAAGACTTATATTATTAACACCAACTGCTAAGCCTGTCTTTTCACGTATCTCTTGTATTGATTTTCCTTCATCCAACATCTTCAATGCACGTTCTTTTTTATTCCCAAAAACAAGAGTTAAGTTTTTAATTTCTACTTTATTCTTTCCCAATTTTATCACTCCGCTTCCTTAAGTCTATTGGCAGCCCCTTGCAATACTCTGTCTAGAATTATCGCTAGAAATACAATGGCTAACCCAGCTTGAAAACCTTTACCAACTTCCATTCTTCGAATAGAAATCAATACTTGGGCTCCAATACCTTCTGCTCCAATCATAGAAGCTATTACAACCATAGCCATTGCCATCATTGTTGTTTGATTAATGCCTGTCATAATTGATGATAATGCTTGTGGGAATTCAATCTTCAATAACATCTGCTTTGTAGTTGATCCAAAAGACTTACCAGCTTCTATAACCTCTTTATCCACTGTTGATATTCCTAAATATGTTAATCTAATAAGAGGAGGTACCGCGTATGTTGTTGTTGCAATAACAGCTGGTACTTTACCAAGACCAAAGAACATAACTGCTGGTAATAAATATACAAAACTTGGCATGGTTTGCATAGCATCCAAAACAGGCATCATTATCCTTTTAAATGCCTCAGATTTAGCCATTAATATTCCCATAGGTAATCCTATAACTACCGATACTAGAACCGCTATAATAACAATGACCAAAGTATAAATCATCAATTCCCATAACCCAAATAAACCAATTGTAAACAACATACCAGTTAATACAACTGCTGTTTTAACATTATACAATTTAAATCCTGCATAAAATAATCCAATCAGCATGAGCCACCAAGGTACTATTCCTAGAGCACCTTCAACGATATTAAATACACCTAAAACAAACGCACTTATTCCATCAAAAAAACCATCCCAATTGACTAGTAACCATTTTACCACAGCATCAATTGGTTTACTGATTTCAAAGCTTAAATTTTCCGGAAAATTCCACAATTTTTTCCACTCCTTATCTACTATAGATAATAAGACATAGAAAATGGTACCACACTCTATGTCTTATTCATTATATATTCATCTTATTTTTTATATATTGATATCTGTTTTTAATCTTCTATCGCTTTTTTTACTTTATTATAAGCTTCTTCACTTATCATATTTTTCCACAATTCTTCGTTCTCTTTTAGAAACCATTTAGCCGCAACATCTGCTTCAACACCCTCGGTTTGCATATATCCAAGACCTTGACTTGTCAATTCAGATGATGTTGTATATTTACTTAAGAACTTAGCTAATTCTGGATATTTTTCTTGGAATTCATTATTAGCACATACCGTTACACGAACAGCTGGAAATGCTCCAATACCTTTTTCAAAGTCATCAGCGTTATAGCTGCTATCTGCTAGTAAAGTCATATCATATAAACCCATTATCCAAGTTGGTTCCCAATTATATCCTACCCATGGTTCCCCTTTTTCATATGCACCAGCTAGGGTCGCTGATAGGGTAGCATTTGAATCAATTGTTTTAAAATTAAAGTTATCGCTTAATCCGTAAACTTCCATTTTATTATGAAGCATTAACGTTGCTGACCATCCTTCTGGTCCACCGTAGATAATACCTTTTCCTGATTCTTCTGGATCCGGGAATAAATCAGCGTATTTATTAAGATCTTTTACTGATTTCAAATCAGGAGCTAAAGCGTCTTCGCCTTCAACCAAATATGTTGGTACATATAAGCCTTGCATGTTATCATCATAATTGACTGCTAGCTCAACATACTCTTTATTTGCAATATCGTCTTTATATGTGAGCACATTATCTGACCATAATTCTAGAACTGCATCAATATCTTTTGTTTTTAATCCTGACACCATCACCGATGTATCTGCAGTTACGATATCAACTTCAACACCATAACCTTCTTCTATAATAATTTTCACTATTTGATCATGAAATGTATTACTATCCCAATCTCCTTCTCCAATCACTATTTTTTTCTCTTTTGTTGCACATGCTGTAAGTGATATGATTAATAAAACACTCATTATAATCATAATTAATTTCTTTTTCATATAATCCTCCTATGTGACAATTTGTTTTCCTTTACAAGTTGTTTCTACTGACATTTCTTATTATACACATAAGTTGTCACTTTTGCAAGTACATTACCGTTTTTTAGTATTTTTCACAAATAAAATATTATTTCAACTACTGTAAAATTAGGCTCCACAAACTAAAGATATAAAAGAATTATAATGATCTTTATAATTCTTTTATATCTTTAGTTATTCTTGATATCCCGAAATTCAGTTGGTGTAAAACCTGTAATCTTCTTAAAATACTTAGAGAAATAACACGAATCAGAATATCCAATTTCTTTGGATATATCTACAATACTTAATTTTGTAGTTAATAGCAATTCTTTTGCTTTCTCCAATTTCAGCTTATTAATATAATTTTTCGGAGAACTTCCCATATGTTTTTTAAAGTACCTTATAAAATAATTGGGATGTAAATAAACTAATTCGGCTAAATCATTTATATTAATGTTTTTGGATAGGTTATTGGTTATATAATTAATTACATTGGATAATATTTCTGTTGATTTTGTCTCTACAATTTTAATTTCATCATTTGGAATATGTTCAAGATAGAATAAAATTATTTGTAATAATACTGAGTTTTCTCTTAATACTCCCATATAATCACTGCTTGTGAAACTTGATATTAACTGCTCAAACAATTCAATAAGGCTTTTATTGTCATCTACTGTTATTATATATGGACTTTTCAAGAATTCAAATAGCTCTAGATCACCGGTTTTAGCTTTAAAGTGGCAAAAATATTTTGTTATATGGTTACCATGAGAACTATGAAACGAATGAAAACTATTGGCTGGTATTAAAATTAATTGACCAGGACAAACACGAAATTCAATATTATCAATTTTGCCATATCCTTCTCCATCCATAATTAAATATAATTTATCGCAATTATTAATTTGATTAGTATATCCCCAAGTACTTGTACAATGATAATATTCTGCATGGATTACCTCAACAACTAACTTGGAAAGAATCTCTCTAGCTAATGTAATTTTAGTTATCATTCTATTATCACCTAACCAATCCTTTGTTTTTGAATAAAAATTAGGCTGTCTCATAAATTATTTATGAAACAGCTCTAAACATCTTTATATAATCATACTCTACTACCAACTCTTTTTACCAAAACATTTCTACATTATTCAGTCTTTTGCATACTGCTTCCATGAAATAATAATCTCCACAGATCCAATATAATTCTCTACCGTTTGATTGTTTTAAGATACCGCTGCAGTCAGTATCTTGGTTCATGTATTCTTCATCTGAGAGCTTATCAATTATTTTATCTGCCCAATCTAATAATTCTTTATTATCATCATATTTTGCTAATTCTATAAAAGCACAAGCTGCAACTGCCGCTGCTGAAGTATCTTTCGCTTGTTTTTCCCCTTCTGGTAATCTAAAGTCCCATACAGGCACAATTGTTTCTTTTATGTTTTCTATGTATTTATAGGCTAATTTCTTAGACACTTCAAGATATTTTTTGTCATGTGTATAACCATAAGCTATGACAAAACCATATATTGCCCATGTTGCACCTCTTGCCCAATATGATTCATCTGAATAACCGCAATAGTTAGTACCACCAATAGGTTCTCCTGTTTTTTCATCAAACCTGAATGCATGATACACTGAATAATCATCTCTAATAAAATATTTAAGTGTCATATCAGCATGAGCATTAGCAATATTAGCAAAATACATATTACCTGTTACCTCTGTAGCCCAATATAATAATGGTATATTCATCATACTATCAATTATGGATAATCCTTTACTTTCTGTGAAGAAATGGTTCTTTGATAGCTCTTCTGATACGTATTCAGGTATCTTATCATCAACCCTTCCCCATGCTCTGATATAATTACCTTTTACCATGAACCTCTTAGCTAGTTCTTCAGCTGCTTTGATGGCTACTTTTTTGTGGTTGACATCCCCTGTTAATTTATATAATGCAACAGAATATGGAGTATATAAAAAACCAAGGTCATGCATTGTATCCATAGGTGTATTAAATACTTTATCATGATATTCATCATAAAAACTATTCAGCCATTTTAGATACTCTGGGCTATTGGTAACTTGATAAGCTAAACTAGCCATTCCAGTATAAAACGAAGGTGTCCATACAAATATATGGGATAAATCTAAAGATTTATTATTCAGAGACATCTCTTTAAAGTAATTTCCGTCTTCACTTGCTGAATATTCTCTGAGATTATTTTTAATCACGTCCATATTGTTTGTTGTTTTGTCTATACATAATTTTTTTAATTGGATTAATTTCTCTTGTGTCATGGCTCTACTCCTTTTTCTTATTTTCCCCTTATGGGTAAATTGATTATGGAATCTATATCTAATTCTCTGTCAGAATCATTAATAACTAATATTTCTTTACTGGTTTTTACAAACACTGGTACATCTGTAAATGTATATTTATTATCTAAACTTCTATTTCCCGGAATCCACCCCATGTCAACTCCAAATTTATTGCTATCCTTTCTTCCTAAAACCGTATATAATCCGTTAGAATAGTAATCTTTAATTGCCCAATGAGTGTTATCTTCAATCCATAAACAATTATCACCTAATAGTGCAGAGGTTTTATTATATGTTTGATTGAATTCCACCCAGAAGTCGTCATCAATAGAATCTGAATCTTCTACTAGATACATGAAATCATGAGCGTGCCAAGCTGTACAAGGTGCAATATCTGCTTCTGCTTTCCATCCAGTAGCTGATACAAAATACCCTCTCTTGGTTTGATAGAAGGAATAAGTCTCTTTACATTCATTAATGAAATCTCTTAAATCCTTGCTGTCATGATACTGTAGACATTTTTTCATTCCTAACAGGTTCATACCCATTCCAGCAATTAACATCGGGTCATCTAATTTTTCCCACTCACCATTTACCTTGAACCACATTTTATGGAATCTTCTCATTCCATTATCATCTACCCAAGATGATCTAGTAATTTGATTACATATGGCTATAGCTTGGTCTAGAAATCTCTTTTCCCCATATTGTTCATACGCTTCTATTAGAGGACATATCATTAATCCATAATATTCTGCTGGTTCAACAACATCATTTTGTTCAAAACAAATATTTCTATATGTAGCTACACTTTCTTCATCAGGGAATCCTGATCTATGAAAGTTCTTTATCATAAAATCAATATCTTCTGGTATCTCTTTTTCATAACGTTTGTCATTAAAAGTTTTTTGGAATATCAATTTACTCCAAATCCTTGCATAATCTTGATTGCAACAACTATCTTGTGAAGGTCTTCCTCCTCCCCATCCGTATGTTCCAAGAAGATTTTTTAAGATTGCTTTTTTAATTAATTCTAATTTTTCTTCGCTTAGATAGGATTTTCCATTAAAAGCAGTTAAGCCCAAGGATATATTGGCTACAGCATTATGTATTAATCCACTTTGTAGAGTTTCTCCTACTTGGAATCCAACGTGTTTGTATTGATTATTTTCTTGGAACGATGTAGCTTGATATTGGATAAGTCTGTCTAATAAAGCTTTTCCCTCATCATTCATCTTTTTTGAAAGTGCGTAAGATAAACCTGCTAAGAAAGGAGATGCAAAGGTACTATGCCCTGATGTAAAGTCTTGTAATCTGTATGGATTACTTCCCCATACTGAATGATTATGAAAACCATAAATCGCTCCACTTTCTTGTACCCAAGATTTTATCCAATTACCAAGAGAACCTACCTGTATATTACTATTTTCAACCATTTTTAATCACCTCTGATTAGTTCGTTTCTAATTATGTTATTTTAGTATTTACTAATTAACTAAATTATAGAATTAGGATAAACAAAATAAAACCCTAAATAATTGACATTTAGGGTTCATTATAAACTTTAAAAATATTATCCTATTTATTTTAATTTTATTCTTTATGTTACATTAGAATTTAATGAATAAAAGTTAATACTCTTTTGTTATTATGGATTAATCTTTATATTTTTTTAAAGGTATGTGACAATATCCATTAGGATTTTTATCAAGATATTTTTGATGATATTCTTCTGCATTGAAGAAGTTTTTTAATGGTTCTATTACAGTCATTATAGGTGAATCATATTTTTGCTGCTCTCTGTTTCTGGAAACTTCGATAATCTTTTTATCATCTTCATTATTATAAAAAATACCAGTACTATATTGTGTACCTATATCTGGTCCTTGCCTATCCATAACAGTAGGTTCAACCACTTGCCAGTACGCATCCAACAACTTATCAAGACTTATTATCGTATCATCGTATTCAACATATACAACTTCATAGTGTCCTGTTGTAGAAGTACAGACTTGTTCATAAGTTGGACTTACTACATTACCATTGGCATAACCTACTTTTGTAAATGTCACACCATCCAGTAGATTAAAATACGCTTCAACTCCCCAGAAACAACCACCTGCAAGCACAACTGTTCTCATAATATTATCCTTTCTTGAAAATAATAATTACTATACAAGTTATTATAAAATAATTGAGTATATAACTAACTTTTAATACGTTCATCACTATTATTATTATTGTATCGGTTAATTATTATTCCGTCAATAAGATTGATAAGGGAACTTTATTTTGCAACTTGATATTTCTTGAATCCTCTATAAGTAAATGGTAAGGTAATTATTATCGTGAGAATTGATGTAATCACAATAACCACAGGAAGTGAAACAAGTTTTCCAAAAAAATTGTAAACATCATATACGCTAAAAACAAGGAAGGTGTTCATGGCATTTGCTGGTAATAGGGATGTGATTTGCCTTATTAACAAGTTGGTCTTGCTGTTTGGTATGAATAGAGGAACAAAAAGACACAATGCACTAACAATGATAACAGCATAAGATGTTTTCATACGTGAAGACAGTAACATTACTAATGCAATTACAGCTAGGTTTATCACATAACCAATAATTAATCCATATAGATAGACTTGAAATATTGTCAGTGGATAAGGGGCAATCAGTGAAATGATCTGCAGGTTAGCATTCCATCCTGTACTTCCATAGCAACATAGCATCAACAATGTAAAAATCAATGTTCCACCAAAATATACAATTGTGGTAAAAAAGGTGCATGCAAGTATTTTTGATGTAATAACTTTTCCTTTTCCGTATCGTGAAGATAGAATAATAGAAGCAGCACCGCTCTTATATTCGGAAGCAAATATCGGAGAAATACATACACATACTGCAAAAGCAATTACCAACAATAATATTCCTAGACCTTTGGAAAGTATGTCAAACCAACCATCCGTATAGGCAAAATGATAAGGAGTATCTATTTTTTTGTTCAATTGCAAAAAATATTCTTTTTCTGCATCTGAATATCTTCCATAGGAATAATTCATGTTCAAGATATCATTGACTAAGTCATATCTTTGCTCATAAAATCTACTCATATCCTCACTGGATAGACTGGATAAAATATAGTAATCATAGTTATTAGCACCGGAAAATACTCTTCGAATAAGATCAGCAACTTCTTGGTCCTTTTGAAGATACTTCCCATAAGCTTCATCGCTGATGCAAGAGCCACCATTACCATCTGAAACATAGTTCTCTTTATTATTACATATTGTTTGATAGTTAGTAAGAACTGAATCCAATTTATCCGTTGTCAAGCTGCCTTCCCAAACTAGCATTTGCTCTTTTTTTAAGTTAATAGCAGATAATCCACTTACCTCATTACCATTTTGATCAACATAAGAGTTTTCAGATACAAACACAATCGCTAATAGAAAAACATATAGGAGCACACCGATTAAAGCACCGAAAGATGATTTGCGTCGAAATATTTTCTTCAGTTCAAACTTAAACAGCATTATCATTATTTTCCACCTACTTTCTTTTCTGGGCTCTTACCACTTTGTTGGTCTTGAAAATAATAAAGGTATAAATCTTCTAACGTTGCTTCTACTGGTTTTGCTCCACTTACGGGCTTATTTTCAGCAATGATGCGCAACTCTACATTTTCACCATTATGATGTAAATTACCAACACAATATTGACTTTCATATTGTTCTACTTGATTTTGTGGAACAATACAACTCCATACATTTCCATTTGCAATGGCTATCAGCTCATCAACGGCTCCAGTCATAAGCAATGTACCTTTTTTTATCATTAATATTTTATCAGCTATGTACTCAACATCAGATACAATATGAGTCGATAAAATAATAATCTTATCTTTGGAAAAATTAGAGATCAAGTTACGAAAACGCACACGCTCTTTTGGATCAAGACCGGCTGTAGGTTCATCCAATATCAATATTTTAGGATTATTCAGAACTGCTTGAGCAATCCCTAAACGTTGTTTCATCCCCCCAGAAAAGGTACGTATTTTTTTACTAGCCACATCAGTCAATCCAACAAATTCTAATAACTCTTTTGTTCGTATTATTGCTTTTCGTTTATTAATTCCTTTTAATGCAGCAATATAATGCATAAATTCTTTCCCAGTAAAATCTGGGTAATACCCAAAATCCTGGGGAAGATACCCAAGCAAATTTCTATAGCTTTCACCCATGTCATCTATGCTGTTGCCATCAAGTAAAACTTCACCTGATGTGGGAGTTAAAACACCGCATATCATACGCATTAGCGTTGTTTTCCCAGCGCCATTGGCTCCTAAAAGTCCATATATACCCGGTTTTAATGTTGTAGATAATCGTTCTATAGCTATCTTGTTACCAAATTGTTTGGTAAGTCGATCAAGTGTTAATTCCATTGAATTTCCTCCTATATGTCGCATAAATAATGCTCATTCATTTTATTTTTGCAGTTTTTTATCATTTTATAAACTTCTAACATTACACCTATGAAAGCAATAATAAACAAAATTACCCAGCACCAAATTGCAGATACTTCATATATTGACGGATACCTATATGAGATCATTCCTAAGGCAAATGAAATAAATAAACCAAGTGCCACGCAATAATAATTGCAATCCTTTTGTTTAAAATGATTCAATACCCATAAACAGCCAAAACATGTTAATAAAAACGGTACACAAATATAAATTATCACCGAGAATATTCCTATGGATAATTGCAATCCTGACACTACCATAAGAATTGTCAGGAATAATATATCCATTAGCCCTATTATGCAAATTCTTGTAATCATCAACTGCTTAAAAGAAAATCGAGTGGATATCTCAATTTCCATTGTTTCATATACATATGAACGGGATATTTCCGATATGCTAGATAATACAATCAAAGGCGAAGCAGCAGATAACATAGCAATAGTTTCTATACTGTCATATAGGAAAAATAAACCTATACTACATATTAATAAAATACCAATTTGATAAAACCATACTTTTTTTCTTATAAAGCCAAATTGTCTAAAGAAAAATTGCTTAAATGATACTTGACTTTCTGTTGCTTGAAGTATTTTATTCCCTTGAATTATTGTATTTGCCATTCCATCAGCTCTTGGAGCCGATGGCACATTTTTATAAATTTCCCTCAATCGGGTTTCAATATTATTTTTCAAGCGAATAGCCCTCCTTTTCTAATTCTTTTAATTTTGATAATGCTGCTTTTAATCTATATTGAATAGCAAAAATTGTGGTTCCTGTTATTTCTGCTATCTCACGCAGCTTCAAATCCTCCCCATATCGCAGAATTATCACCTCTTGTTGTGCCGAAGGTAATTTACTAATCATTTGTTTTAAGCTGATGTTGTCTATCACTGTATTTAGAGTATTCATAGTTGAAAAGTCTAAGATCTCAGTTTTTTCATCAAAAAAAACTGGTTTTTTTTGCCTATACCAGTCATTACATAAATTTCTAGCTATTGTATATAAGTACGCTTTCAACTTACCACAATTTAAATAGGTATCAATATTACTTACAAATCGCAAAAAAGTATCTTGAGTAATATCCTGAGCAATGAAACTATCTCCAACTTTTTTATAGCAATAGCGATATATCATATCATAATGTTCTTCAATAATTTGAGTTAGTGCATTTGCATCTTGCTCTTTGGCTAATTTCATCAGCTTTTTTTGGGGCACATAATCACCTCCTACTCTTTATAACGGAACAGACTATCAAAATGTGTGAAAGAATTTTATATTTTTTTAAATTTATTCTGTTAAAATGATTTATCTTGATTTTAGGCTATCATACTCCCTTCCCATTTTCAACATTTCTCTACGCAAAACTAGGCTAGTATAAATATGTTTTTAGTAATTATAGTGAAAAATTATTTTTATGTTCATTATATTTTTCTCAGGGTATCAGTATATTAAATAGCAGTAGATAGATGGGTATTCATCTATCTACTGCTATTTTGAAGTGAATTAGATTTTATTAATAGAGTTTTATAAGCCGAACATTTTCTCTTTTAGTTCTAGATAATATAAGTAATCTTCTTCTTTAACGTTGGGTGGACATCTGTGGTCGCAAAATGGTATGTAACCACCTTTTTCAACATATGGAACTAGTGTTTCCATATATGCTTTGATAGCTTCTTTTCCTGCACCTAGTTGCATTTTATCGAATCCGCCCATTATTCGTAATTGTCCTTCGTATTGGTCCAATAATTCTCCAGGGTGTGAACAACCGTTGACTTCAAAGGGGAATAAACAATTAATGCCTCCTTCTAGTAAATATGGGAGGATAGGTCTAACGTCACCGTCGCAGTCAGTATACCAGAGGTCTATTCCATATTTCATTAATTTTTTCTTTATTCTCTTATATTTTGGCATTACTATATCTCTAAAGAATGGTACTGATACTATTGGTCCGTTTTTGAAACAGATGTCTTCCCATCCAGATGCGAAGTCAAAATCGAAGTGAGGTAATACTTGGTCTAAGAAATCTTCGACCATTAGGCAGCATGTCTCAACCATATCTTCAACCATTTCTGGATAATCATAGCAGGCATAAGCTAATCCTTCAAAAGTCAACATATCTCTGATTTTACCTATCATAGAACCACAATTAACTCCTAGAGGATAGTCTCTATCATTGGGGTGTTGTTTTTTTAGTGATTCTACATCAATGATTCTATTCGGATCATCCCTACGAAATCTTTCTGCTTTACATTTCTTCCAGTCTTCTGGTGTAATAATAGTGGCTTTTATGTAATGAGGTATAGTATCGTGAGCATCTTTTGGTGTTTCTGCAAGTAATCCATCTTCGTTGATTAATATATTAGTATCTTCCCTTTCTTCGATAATTTTACTTTCAAAGGTAGGGCTCATCCATGTGTTTCCATTAATACAAGCTAATTTATCAAAGTTGAAGAAAATATCGGCTTGTTCATTACTGTTAATATCATTATCTCTAAATAATTCCCATTGTTCAAAGTTTTCATCCCAATAACCGAATTCCATGTTGAAACATCTGTCAACTGGTTTGTAGTGCATTTGATTATTGAATCTTTCCCTGTCGGTCATTGTTCCTTTCCATTTATCCTTTATAGTCTTTAATTGCATAATATTCCCTCCTACAATAACTAGTTTACAATCATCTATAATATGCATTATAATATATATCAAAGGGTATTTCATGATATTAAATGGTATAAAAATATAATAATGTTGAACCTGTTGATAGCTGATAGATAATAATATATGTATAAGATACTGAATGAGATAGAAGGTGAATCATAAGAATGGAAAGTTTGTATGGTCTAAAAAACAATTCTTGGTCAAAGCATCATTATATTAGTCGGAGAGCTTCTTCTATATTTTATGAACTTCAATCTGGTGGACAGTTCAATTGTTCTCCGGATTATAGAACAGACCGTAATAATCATAATACAATGTTATTATTGTTGACAATAAAAGGGATTGGATATCTGGATTATAGAAACAAGCATTATAAGTTGACTGAGAATACAGGATTTATAATAGATTGTTCAGAACATCAGATATATTATTCAGATGAACAGAATCTCCGGAATATGGTTTGGATTCATTTTAATGGGTGTCAAAGCAAATCTTATGTGCAAGAGATATTGCATAGAATGGGACCTGTTTTTGAAGATAGAAACCATAATATAAGAGATATGATTTTTGCTGTTCTTGGTCTCCTCGATAGTCAAGATAGAAATATGGATATGCTGTTTTCTAAACATATAGTTGATATAATGAGTAGTATTATAATGACAGGTATACGAGAAGGATATGATACTGTCAAAGAGGATATTATTGATGAAGTGATATCTTATATCAAGATGAACCTTAGTAAAAATATTCAGTTGGAGGATTTATGCAAGTATGTTGGAGTAAGTAAATCTTACTTGATAAGAAAATTCAAGAATGTAACAGACTATAGTCCTTACGAGTATATATTACTTCAAAAATTATCTGAAGCAAAGGTTTTATTGATTCATTCAGATAAGAGAATTCACGAGATAAGTTTATCAGTAGGTTTTGAGAGTGTTAGCCATTTCATAAAGTACTTCAAAAAAATAGAGGGGATAACCCCTCTAAAATATAGACAAATATGGTCTTGATTACAAACAACTAAAATCAACTGAATCCTTTAAACAGACAAAACAGTTTTTTGATTCTTAACACCTTTAATAAGCAACCAAAAGATAAAGGATACTTCAGCAACTGTCTCAATAATTGATAATCCTATATCAATAGAACTCGCATAGTCGTGAATAATGAAAAACAAAGAGAATTTCACAATATAACTAATGCCTGCTCCCATCAACAACATTCCCAGTACCTTAGGTATGAAATCAGATTTTAATATTAGTAATCCAAGTGGAAGAAGCCATAACCCCCAAAATACTGTAGCCAAAATTTCACCATGTTTAAAAATATCAAGAAATAGCATGACTAATCCATGTAATTGACCGGTATCAAAAGCCATACTATAAACTGGACTATTCAATAACAAAACACCCGCCATTTGATGTACTCTATTGAGAAATGCTATAGAAACTCCTGCTACAATAAAAATAACCATTATTCTCGCTAATTCAACTTTCACAGGTTTAAAAAGCTTGTAAAGCACATTTGCTAAAAACAGAAAACTTACATGACCAGCAAGACAACATACTAATCCCATAATAACTATTATCTCAGAAGATAGCATATTTTCGATTGTTGCAGATGTATCTCCCTGTACATAAATAGCTGAATCAACATATATCATACTAAAAGAGTAAAATATTGCCATTAGCAAGTACCAAAATCCAGCCCTTCTTGCTATTTTTTTATTTGTCATCATTTTCAATTCTCCTTTTCATTACAATTTTCATATCCTATACTCAACAGGTGACATTCCAGTTTTCTTCTTAAATAATGTAGAAAAATGCTGAGGGTATTTAAACCCTAGGGAATAAGCAATTTGATTGATCGGGGTACTAGTTCCAAGTAGCATGACTTTTGCCTTCTCAATCAAGTAAAATTGGATATGTTCTTTAGTATTCTTACCCGTTTCCTTTTTCAGTAAATCACTAAGATAGTTTGTAGAATATCCCATTTCTTGAGAGCAAAACTTCACACTTGGCAAACCATAACTTTTAGGTTGTTGGGAGTCAAAATAAGATTTTAATAACTTTTCAAATTGGTTTACGATATCCTTAGTAACATTTGTTCTTGTAATCATTTGACGACTATAAAATCTTTTACAATAGTTAAGTAGCAATTCAATATTAGACACAATGAGTTCTTTGCTATATTCATCAATATTTTGACTATATTCATTTTTAATTGCTTTTGCTATATCCGTAATTATTACTCTTTCTTGATTCGACACATGCAGTGCTTCATTAGAGTCATAATAAAAGAATGCATATTCATTGATCTTATTACCAAGTGTAGTTTTACGTATTAGATCGGGATGAAACACTAATGTCCAACCTTCTGTATCGGTCACTTCTGACTTACTTATAGGTTCAATTGTTTGACCTGGCGCTAAGAAAACTAACGTTCCTTCTTGAAAATCATAATTCTGTCTCCCGTACTTTATCTTACATTCGCTACCGCTTTTCAAGCTAAGGCTGTATAAGTCTAAAACGATTTTTTGTTTTATTTCTGGAAGAGTTTTCACTTTTGATGGTTCAAGTAATGCTATCAATGGATGTTTTAGCTTTTCATTACCTATCATCTCATTAATCT
This sequence comes from Vallitalea sediminicola, assembly GCF_054408565.1. Lineage (NCBI taxonomy): Bacteria > Bacillati > Bacillota > Clostridia > Lachnospirales > Vallitaleaceae > Vallitalea > Vallitalea sediminicola. The sequence goes on along the minus strand of NZ_BTPT01000046.1, from coordinate 117,879 downwards.
GTGAAACCGACTCAATATGCAATATATCTGACAAGTTCATTCTCCCTTCTGCGTATTCTAAACTAAACACTCTTTTTCATATCTTATTCATATATCTTTAATCACAATTATATTTTATAAAATACAATTAGTAAATCTATAGATTACTGAAATACTAATATATTTTACTGATTGCAGACATTATTCTATACAATTTTTACTAGTAAGATGAATTTGATTGTTATATCTCCTTCAAAAAAAATCACAGACTTTACCTACGATTAGATGTACTAAGCCATTTCATAATAAAGTATTTCATAAAAAATAGAGGGGATAACCCCTCTAAAATATAGACAGATATGGTCTTGATTATTTACCATAAACTGGTCCAAAGTTATTACATGCTCTGTAGTCTGCACCTTGTAGATCGTCAAGTCCGAATGCACCCCAAGTTTTAGGTCTGAAGATCCTTTCTTCTGGTACGTTGTGCATAGCTACAGGTATTCTCAACATAGATGCCAGTGTGATAAGGTCACCACCGATATGTCCGTAACTTATAGCACCGTGGTTAGCTCCCCAGTTGTTCATTACAGAATATACATCTTTGAAAGCACCTTTGCCTGTTAAGTTTGGTGCAAACCAAGTTGTTGGCCAAGTTGGGTCAGTTCTCATGTTAAGTACATCGTGGATATCTTTATCAAGGTCAACAGTATAACCTTCTGCTATTTGAAGAACTGGTCCAAGACCTTTAATAATATTAACTCTTGCCATTGTTACAGGCATTTCACCATCTGTTTTGAATGTAGAAGAATATCCGCCGCCTCTGAAGTATCCTAAGCTTGCTGGTCCCCAAGTAGTAACATCCAAGCATTTTTTATTTTCTTCTTCAGTAATTTCCCAGAATGGTTTCATTGCTGGTTTTCCATCTCTTGATTGTTGTCCTGTTGCATCAAGAGTAGTAGAACCTGAATTGATTAAGTGGATAATTCCATTAGCACCTTTTCCTGATAATTCTTTTCCAGTAACACGTTTCACAGAATCAGGACTCCAATAAGTTCTTACATCTGAGAATATCTGTGCTGTTCCAGTAAGGAGATGTCCAAATAACATTGGTACTGCGTTCAAGCAGTCATTTTCTGTAGCGAATACAAATGCTTCTCTGATACCGTTCCAATCAAAGGATGAATTAAGGATTGTTTCCATGAAGTCACCATTAGGCATGAAATCTGTCCATTGTCTCTGACCTTGGAATCCGCCAGCTATGGCATTATGTCCACATGATTCTTCTATATAACCTAACTCTGCTAGACGAGGATTACCAACCATTAAGTCTTTTGCGATAAGAGTCATCTTAACAACAGTTTCCCATTCTTCGTCTTTTTGCTCTCTAGTATGTATCAATTCTTTGTCGTTGCGGTCTTCACCTTCAACACAATTTTCTTTTACCCATTTGATAGCTTTTTCGTATTCAACTGGATCATATATCTTATTATCCATACGTCTAATGAATTCAGACATATCAACATATTCGTTTCTCATACCAAGAAAATCTTTGAAAAATGCTGGATTAACTACAGAACCTGCGATTCCCATTGAAACACTTCCAAGAGATAAATATGATTTACCTTTCATGTTAGCAACAGCTAATCCTGCTTTTGTAAATTGTAATAATTTTTCTTTTACATCTTCTGGTATTGTTGTATCTTCTGCATCTTGAACGTCTTTTCCATAGATTCCAAATGCTGGAATACCGATTTGGTCATATCCTGCTAATGCTGCTGCAAGATATACTGCTCCTGGACGTTCAGTTCCGTTAAATCCCCAAACAGCTTTTGGTGTTGATGGGTCCATATCAAGTGTCTCAGTTCCATAACACCAGCAACGAGTTACAGTGATAGATACTCCAACTCCTTCTGCTGCAAATTTATCAGCACATTTTGCTGACTCAGCTACCCCACCTATAGTCGTATCAGCGATAACACACTCTACTGGTAAACCGTTAGGATGGCGAAGATTTGTTTCTAAAAACTCTTTAACGCTTTTTGCCATATCCATTGTTTGATCTTCAAGGGATTCTCTAACCCCATTACGTCTACCATCAATTGTTGGTCTAATTCCTACCTTTGGCATTCTGCCTTGTAACCTATTTGTACCTGTCATTAAATATTCCTCCTTAAAATTTATTAACCTTAACCCCTTGTATAAAAGGGTAGTATACCAAATTGATATTAATATGGAACAACTATAGTAATCGTTTACTATAAATATAAAAAATATAAGAATATACATCTTTTGTATATACTTTGTTCCATTATATTACATATAAATATATGTCATACGCTAGTTAATATAAAAATAAAAGAAACCAATTACAAAAATATAGTAATCGTTTTCTTTTATTATATAATCTTTTTATTATTTTATCAAGTCATTTATTCAACTAATTTTATGATTTATATTAGAAATAATTTACATTACTTAAAAATAAAATCGACACTTCCAATTCCTTAAGTTTTTAACACACTAATAAATAACCATAGAATACATAAGAAAATCATATATAATGATAAAAAAAATTTTTACAGCTAGTTGCTTTTACTTTAAAATCAGATAAACTCAATAAGTGCAACTAAGTGATTATCATTACATATGATTTAATACTTTTCATTTTTTACTTTATAGTTTGACATATTAATATGTAATTAAGCAAAATTAATTAATTTAAATATACAGTATCATATCGTACCAAACTGCTCCTCCATGTACAGATTCAGACAACCCTAAACTAGAGAATCCAAATTGCTCGTAAAAACCAATTAAATGTTCTTTACATGTTAATATCAGTCCTTTACGTTCTTTTATCATTGCATCATTTATCATATGCCTCATCAATCTTCCAGCGATTCCTTGATGCTGAAATTCCGGTATTACATCAAGACCAAATATGCTCTGATACGCTCCATCTTCCATATGCAATTCAACATTTTCAAACATTTCATCTTGGATTGTTCTCTCATTTGTGACAGCTCCATTAATGAATCCTACAATTCTGCCATCCTTTTCAGCCACAAAAAAACTCTCTGGAAATGTATCTATTCTGCTTTCAATAGATTTCTTTTCTGCAGCCTCTGCCGCTGGAAAACAAATTGCCTCAATTTCAACTATGTCATACAAATCCTCTTTTAGGACTTGCCTAATCTTATTCATCATACTGCACAACCTTTCATTATTATATGCACTCAGCTTTTCCTTCCAACATCATTTTTACTATTTCTTTATCTGTCTGACGCATTCCTTCACACCCAAGACGACCAACGTTCTTAATGGTAGCTTCAACCCCTTTGGTTACAATACCATCACCACTCTTGAACTCCTGACCATTTTTATACATATGATATCCTACGATACCAGCTTCAACACTGGAAGCAATTTTCGCAGCACAGGAAGGTTTTGCTCCATCACAGATGATTCCAGAAACTATAGCAAGAGAATTAACCAATGTATGTGCTATTTCATCATAGCCACCTCCTTGAAGGTAGGCAATACCACATCCTGCAGCACAACCTGCACTGACAGCACCACAATACGCAGATAGTCTTCCAATACCTGTTTTTTGATGTACTGCAATGAGATTTGAAATTACAAGGGCTCTATATAGCTTCTCCTTTGATACAGACAATTCCTTAGCATATTCTATAACTGGAATAGATACTGTTATTCCCTGATTTCCACTTCCTGAATTAATGACAACCGGTAACTCACAACCACTCATACGTGCATCTGAACCTGCTGCAGCCTTTGCTATTGCTCTATTTCTCACATCATTGCCATAATATTTAAAATAGGTAGATCCAATATTCGCACCATAATCTCCAAGTATCCCTTCTTCACAGATCTGGGTATTATAATAAATCTGCATATCCAGTACTTTCCTTACATCATCTATTTCACATGAGTCAGCAAAGTCGATTATATCCTTAATGTTCAAAAGTCTCTTATCCATAAGCCCATTCTCTTCGAGACATTCATCGTTGACTGACTCTTGATCCGCATTCTCCAAATCTACCAAAACTTCTTCGTTTTTTTCTACATACACGATATTCGTATGGTAGTCACTGATTCTTACCTTAACTGATTCGTCTTTATAAAAGAGCGTTACAATAATATCAAATATTATTTCGTTATCAAGTACTGATACATTAACCGGCACATCCTTTTGAAACTTCTGCATATCCTCTTTTTGCTTTTCAGATACTTCTGAGATAACTTCAAGTATTTTTTCTGCCTTACCTGCTACAATACCAGACACAACAGAGGCCTCAATACCTTTCATACCGTTTGTATTTGGAACCACCACACTCTTGACATTCTTTACAATATTGTCACTGACCCCAATGTCTACCCGATCAGGCAAATTACCTAGAACTTCTCTAGCCTTTGCGCCAGCATATGCAATTGCAATAGGTTCTGTACAACCCATAGCTGGAACTAATTCTTCCCTTAAAATCTGTACATAGGCTACATATCTTCTATCATCTTTATTCATACTATCACTCCACTTCTGTCATTATTAAAATTGTATGTAATCTTCTTAAACATATCAAGCTCATTACCATAATAATGGCAAGTCATATTTCATTTTTTATCTTCAAGTATCTCTACAATCGTTTTCTCGGTCGCTACCATACCTGGTGAAGCAATCATCCCCATATTTTTCATGGTTTCTTCTGGTGTGGTTCCATTTATTCCATGTACATTATGTATATATACACCATTCATTGCCATACTTACCGAAGAATATGCTGCATCCACTGCAACTACTCCTTTCATGGTACAACCCTGATTTCCACCGTCACAAATCATGCCTGTTATACTACTTGCCATGTTATTAATCGTCATTACCATATTTTCCTTGTCACCACCTCGCAGATTGACCAGACCACATGCCATACCTGTTCCTGCTGCAATGGCGCAACCACAAAAAGCTGACAACTTTCCAGAGTATTCTTTGATATACATACAAATCAAATAACTCAATGTAGTTGCTCTTAACAAGGCTTCTTCAGAATATTTATTTACTCTATACGAGGCAAACAATGGCATAGTGGCAATTATTCCATGTGCCCCTGACCCAGTAATGCTCATTGCTGGTTTTGAAAGCCCAATCACACGAGCCTCAATAGCAGCGTTACACAACAGTGAAGCTGTCTTTTGTTCATCATCTGAGATAATTTCTCCTCCATTTGCTTCAAGCAGATAACGTGCAAATGTAGTTTTATTGCTATTGATACCTTCCAACAACAGCTCCCAATTCAAGTCATAAGCCTCCTTGATGAATTGAATTTCATCTAGAGAAACTGTATTTGCATAGTTGTAAAGTTGCTCTAATGTGTATTTATGAATCAGGTGACCATCTTCCTCTTGATTCACCACAGGTTGCTTCTTTTTATATATAACTTTTTCATTTTCTGTAATTTTAACGATATTTGTGTGTGTATCCCTTATTGTAACTGTTGCATGAGAATCTTCACCAATAACTTTTGCTTCTATAAAAATTCGACTGGATATCTCACTCATATCTACAACAATTTTCCCTTGTTCAACAAGCTGCTTAGCTTTTTTCGCTTCCATCTCCTTGATGCCTTCTAAACATTCCAGACCCTTTTTTGGATCAGCAGCTACTGCTCCCAATGCTGCAGCATGATAATTACCGACCTCATTACTACCTGGAATACCACATGTAAAGGCATTTTTATACATTCCACTATTCAATTTCAGGAAAACTTTCTCTACATCACCCTTTATCAGACATCTCGCTGTAGATACTGCTAATGCAATTGCTCCTGGCTCTGTAACGCCCAGTGCCGGTCTCATATCTTCTTTGATTAATTGAGATAATATGTGCATATTCTTCCTCCTCTAGTATAATATAATCATAGCAAAAAGCTATGGGAATATTATTATGTTGCATGACTTAGTTAAACTTTTTATATCTTTAAAATTAATATTTGTTATGTTATACTAAACATTAGTTATAATGATTTCATTTGAAAGGACAAAACAACTGATGGATTTTGGACTCAATATTGAGCAAAAACAAATAACTTCATACAAAACAATTTTGTCTTCCGATATTCTTCAAATGCCGTATACGGACTTAGAACAATATCTATACGAGCAAACTTTAGATAATCCCATACTTGATATTATGCCTGCATATCAAAATAACGATGATCCCGCAGTTTTGGAAATCAATCAACGGATTAGTTCACACGATGAACCTGATCGTTATCACAAAAGGAATTTTGAATCCAGCAACAACGATACTGTAAACTGGGTTGAAACTCAAGAAAATCAAGAGACTTTACAAAATCATCTGTGGAGTCAACTACTTACCCGTTTCTGGCCGAATAACTGGGAAACTCCCCTTCGCTATATTCTTGATAGCCTAGATGAAAAAGGTTACTTTATAGACTCTCTCGAATTACTTACTAAACAATATTCCATTTCCATAAATCAAGCAGAAGAAATGCTGACCTTGGTTCAAAGCTTGAATCCTGCTGGTATTGGTGCACGAAATCTTGAAGAGTGTTTATGCCTGCAATTAAGTCGCCAAGGAATCCTAACTTCTGATTTTCTAACTTTCATTCATTCCAACTTGAATCTTATAATAAAAAACCAACTTGCTGCCATTACACGAAATACAGGACTTCCCCTAAGTACTGTTAAGAATTACTTTAACATAATTCAAAATTTAAATCCATGGCCAGGGGCTCTTTTTTCCTCATCTGAAAAAACATTATATATCACACCTGATGTTACAGTCATCAACACCGAAAACGGATTTGAAATACAGTTAAATGATTCCATCATTCCTAAAATTATATTTAACGACTACTATATCAACCTCTATCAGGAAAGTGAAAATAGCGAAGTACACGATTATCTACAAAAGAAAATCCAACAAGCCAAACTTCTTGAGCAATGTATCCAACAGCGTTTTTCTACACTTACCTCCATTATCAAGACGTTGTTAAGCATGCAGCAAGAGTTTTTCCATAATGGTCCTAGTTATTTAAAGCCTTTAAAACAATCAGATATAGCCGATATTCTTGGCGTCCATGTATCAACTATAAGTAGAGCATGTAACCAAAAGTATTTAAGATGTTCTTGGGGAACTTTTCAATTGAATCATTTTTTTGTAAGAGCAGCTTCTGTCACCAAATCTGATTCAAATACTTCACTTGTCACAACTTTGGATGTTAAACAGGCTCTGTGTACACTCATTGAACAAGAAGATAAATCAAAGCCTTATAGTGACCGGATTTTAGCCGAATTACTTTCCGAACAAGGGTTCCAAATATCACGCCGAACTATTACTAAATATCGCAAAGAACTATCAATACCTGGAACCACCGGTCGAAAAATCTATTAGTTATTTTACTGCAATAGCTTCTATTTCACACAAAACTCCTTTTGGAAGCGTCTTGACTGCCACACAACTACGAGCTGGTTTTGATAGGAAATAATTGGCATAAACTTTATTGAAGGCAGCAAAATCTGCCATATCTGACAGAAAACAGGTAGTCTTGAACACTTTTTCCATTTTACTGTCAGCTGATTCTAAAATCGCTTTTACATTTTCACAGCTTTGCTCTGCTTGTGCTGTTATCCCCTCTGGAACCATACCGTCCTTAGGGTCTACTGGAATCTGACCTGATGTATAAATAACACCATTTACCTCAAATGCTTGAGAATAGGGACCAATTGCACCAGGTGCCTTTTCTGTATTAATTACTTTCATAGAAAATCCTCCTTTATTTACTAGATGTTAAGATTTTTTTAGTATTTCTCTTTTTGCTATAAGACGGGCAAGTTCTCTGACAATACTCCCCCGTCTCATTAACATAATAATAATATCTATTAAGACTAGTTCTAATTAATACATCTTAACTAGCCTTTTTGGTCAACCAATTTTTCCCTTCGACCACACGAGTAACCATCATTGATGCAATGGTGTCACCTGAAGCATTGAGACAGGTGGCTGGTGGATCAACTAAAAATCCAATGGTAGCAATAAGTGGAAATGCTTCTGCCGGAAAACCAAACAAACTTACAATCAACATCTCTCCTACAAGACCGCCTCCAGGCGCACCCGAGAGGACAAAAGCACTCAAAATTGCTACAACGATGGACATTGCATAAGTTCCTACTCCTGCATATGGAATCTGGAATATTCCAAATAGAAAAGCTATCTTTGTAATTGATGAAAGCACAGATCCATCCATATGCATCGTTGCTCCCATAGGAAGCACAATATTACTTACATCCTCAGAAACTCCAATTTTCTTACATGCTTCCATATTTACTGGAAGAGTTGCCACAGAACTCTGTGTTCCAAAAGCTGTTATTGCAGGATTTATAATATTTTTTAGCATCCTTTTCACTCCAAGTTTTCCTCCTGCAAGATATGCATAAAGCGGAAAGAATACTACTGCATATATAAGACATAATGGATAATAGACTAACACCACTCGTCCATAGTCCCCAATAAGTTGAGGTCCAAATTCACCTACCAGATTAGCAAAATATGCACCTAGACCAATTGGAGCTAACTTCATGATCATACTAACCATCTTCATGATAACTTTATTAAGATTATTTAGAAGTTTACCTACAGGGCTTTCTTCTCCGCCTGTTGCTGCTACTGCCAAACCAGTCATTATGGCGAATACGATAATCGGCAACATATTCTTCCTACTAAGAAGACCAGTAAAATCATTAACAGTCAATGTCTTAACGATCATGGAACCGATACTAGTAGCTTCCCCCATCTCTGCACTGCCCATTGAAATGGTTGTATGAGCTGCTGGTGGAAAAATATTTACCGTTACCAACACCAACACTGAAGCAATTAATCCAGTTGCGATAAAAATTATTACTAAACTTCCAAGAATCTTGCCCAGTCGTTTCATATTCAACATACTACCCACTGCGCTTGTGATGGACACAAATACCATTGGAACAACGATTGTAAACATAAGATTAATGAAAATATCCCCAAGTGGTGCAAGAACTGTTGCTTTTTTCCCCATAACCGCACCAATAATAGCTCCTGTAACAATACCCGCCAATAGAATCAGCGGAAAACGATAGCTTTTCCAAACTTCTTTCTTGTTCATATCTTTTTCCTCCGTTTCAATAAGTAATTGCTGATTTCTTCTAACCCCAAAGTTTTTTTATACTGATTTTCATCCCATCTTTACATTGCCAAGTTACTAATTTTCTAAGTTGTCAACGGCATCTTTAAGCTGTTTTAGTGCTATTTTCAATGTTTCTCTTGGACAAGCAGCATTTAGACGCATGAAGCCTGATAGACTACGTCCAAAAGTATACCCTTCATTCAAACCGATTTTTGCTTTGTTGATCATGAAATTTCGGAGCTCCTCATTGCTCATTCCAAGTTCACGACAATCCAGCCAAACTAAATAAGTAGCATCTGGTAAATTAGGCTTAATCTTAGGTATGTTAGCTGCACAATACTCCACAATAAAATCAAAATTATCCGAGATATATTGTAAAACTTGTTCCAGCCACTCCTCTCCTTCTCTATACGCCGCTTCCATTGCTACTGAACTGAATGCATTGTTTCTATGAATATCCATATTCCCCCAGAAATCGTCAAATGCTCTCTTCATCTCAATATTAGGAAAAATGGTAGTAGAAGCCTGTAATCCAGCTAGATTAAACGTCTTGGTTACAGACACACATGTAACAATGCTGTTCGCTATCTCTTTTGAGATTGTAGCAGTACGAGTATGATTTTTTTCATGGAAAACCAGATCAGAATGAATTTCATCAGATATCACCAACACATCATTAGCAATACAGATTTCAGCCATTCTTTTGAGTTCTTCTGGTTTCCATACAATCCCCAATGGATTATGAGGGCTACAAAGCATGAAAATTTTACAATCCTTAACTTTCTCTTCAAAATCCTCAAAATCAATAACCCATTTTCCATTCTTCTCTACTAACTGATTTTCTACAACTATACGATTCAATGCTTCAGTAATGTCATAAAACTCGGAATATACTGGAGTCTGAATCATAAGCTTATCTCCCTCATTACTAAAAAACTTAATAATTGCTGACATCGCAGGAACAACACCTAGACTCCAACTCATTAGGGATGTATCAGGTTCCCAATTGTACTTCTTCATTTCCCACTCTTTTACTGCTTCAAAATAACTTTCTGGCCGTGAAGTGTAGCCCCATATTCCTTCCATCGCTTTTTTCATGCAAGCGTTAATAATCGGTTGAGCTGTTTGAAAATCCATATCTGCTACCCAGAGAGGAATTACATCCGACGTTCCAAATTTCTTGAAACGTTCATCATATTTAGATGATCGGTTGTTGCTACGGTCAATTACTTCATCAAAATTGTACTTCATAAATAAATATCCTCCTTTCTTTGATACCCTCTTATCTCTTACATTTATATATAGTGCAAATACCGTGCCAAATTTTTAGGAGTACCATATTGTGCTCTAGATTAATCAATAAATTAATATGTATAACCTTTGTTTGGATGAATGGCTAATGATTTGAAAGCTCAATATATATTCAATCTTACCCATTTCTTCCTTATCATATAATAAGTTGACTTTTATTATTTTATTTAGCAAGTAATAATGTATGATTTATTATTTTTAGTTGTTGTAAAATTGGTTATATTGGTTATATACGTTTAAATGGTTAAATTTTTAATTGGTTTTAACCATTTTAATCAACAACATACTTCAACTATAAAAAAATGAGGATGCTTCACTCATCAAGTTCCACACCCTCATCTTTTTTATACCCCTTTATTATTTTGTTCTTGCCAATACTCTCTACCCTTAACTGTAATCCGACTTCCTCCTCTACCCCGACCAATAATCACAAAACCAAGATCTGCCAACTGTATCAATATTTCTCTTACCTGTTTTTGAGAAATAACCAAATGCTGTTCTTTCGCCATTTGTAGAATTTTTTCTCTACCGATATATTCATCCTTTTCACTTGCTTCATACAATCGCTCCAACACAAAATCAAACAATGAAATGGAATTTTCAAAAGGAATTTTCTTCTTTAATTGGTCACTATTTCTAGTTAATTTTTCTTCTTTTTTTTCACAAATTATATTTTTCATTTTAGACATAGTTGGTGGTAAATCTTCAATCTCCACAATCTGCTTTCCCAGATAGTTGAAATACTCTACAGCATTTTGAAGCTCCCTAACATTACCCGGCCAAGAATACTGCAGCAGAAATTTCTTAACTTCTTCTGATAACTCAAAAGTTCCATTAAACTCAGTTTTAAAGTTATCAAGAAGCATCAAAATGTCCATACCACGTTCTCTAAGTGAAGGTACCAAGACTGTCAACGCATTTAGTCTATAATACAAATCTTTTCTGAAACTTCCATTTTCAACATTTTCCTCCAAAAATTCATTAGTCGCAGCTACAACACGTACATCAACTCTCACAATGTGACTACCACCAACCCTCATAACTTCTCCTTCTTGTAAAACTCTAAGCAACTTAACTTGCATTGCAAGGCTCATACCCTCAACTTCATCTAAAAAAAGGGTTCCTTGATGAGCAAATTCAAATAATCCAAGGCGTCCTCCTTTTTTTGCTCCTGTAAACGCCCCTTCTTCATAACCAAACAACTCACTTTCCAACAAATTCTCAGGCATCGCTGCGACATTTATAGGTATAAACGGGCCATTTGAACGCTTAGATGCTTGATGAACCGCATGTGCCAACAATTCTTTACCAGTCCCTGTTTCTCCCACGATCAAAATTGGACTCTCTGTAATAGCCATTCTTCTTAGTATTTCTTTGACACGCTTAATAGGTTCTGACACACCAATTACGTCATCAAATGTATATTTGGCATAATGCCCTTTTTGTAGCAACTGCTTTCTCAATTCATTTTGTCGTGATTCCTGCTCATTGAAACGTTGAAGCATAGCAAAAGCACCAATACATTCATTTTTTCTCATAACCGGGATAACAGCGATAGATATATTTGAACCATATAGCTTGGTTACAGATTCAGGAATTTCTTTCTTATTTTTTAACGCTTGATAAAACGGAATATAGGGAAATACGTCTTCACCCCTTTTCCAAAGCACAAATTGCTCTGACACCTTGGCAATTTCACATGCTTTTTTGTTACAAGCGAATATTTCTCCCTTTTCATTTACTCCTATCAATCCCTCATTCAATATTTCCATAAGAACATGAAACTGGCTTTCTCTACTTCGAGATTTCGCATACATCAAATCGAAACTATAATGATTTGAGGCAACAATTTTAGCATAATTCAAAAATGGCTCTGTTTCCAATAAATTTTCCAGATTAAGTCGAAGCGCCATCTCAATCATCATCCCATATGAACATGGACGGTGATCACAATCTATAACCATTTTAACTGCATCAGGCACATAACGCGATTCTCCTGGTGTCAATGCGATATCAACCTTCTCATCTAATACGGCTCCAGGATAAAATGGAATAAACCGCAAATGATTCACTCCAAGGGCATTCAGTTGAGTGATTGCTTCACGAGCCATAGTTTCCGTTACATTTACCAACAACACAGATGTCTCTTCTGGAATTTTCCATAATTGTTCCAATGTTTTCCACAGAAATGTAACTTCAATTGACATGACTTCGCTATCTATGGGAACATGACGATCAACTTCTTCTGTAGAGCCATAAGCATCTGTTGAAACGGCAAACAAATCAGCTTCTGGTAACTTTCCTATGGCAGACCCATCACGTACACTATATACAACAATTTCAGCATATTCACCGAACAAACTTTCTACTTCTTCTACATATGACGCACCAGCCAATGGATCCAAGACTACTAGTGCTATCTGTTTTTTCATAAACACAAATATCTATTCCCTTCATACTTGTATCGACTCAAAAAATCAATAATCAATTATTTTGTTACACTTAACTTAATGGCTTACATCTACTATCAATTATTGGTCTAATTTCAACCTCGTATTCTCTCTTGTACTAAATAATTTACATTGCACCAAAAGCTTTTAGCCACTGTCTAGAGATTAGTGCATGTCCTGCTTGTGTTGGATGCACTCCATCCTCCGTCCATCTTTCCATAGGCTGCACTGTGGCTGCCCTTGCAAATACTCCATCAAGTGGTACAAAAGTGGCATTGAATTCTCTTGCTAAAGATCTAGCAACATGAATTTTTGGATCCAAGTCTTCTCTCCATTCATTCTGCCCTTTTGACCAACCTTCTGATTTTTCTATAACTGGCAATAAAAAAGGTTCCATGATGATAATTTCTGCATCTATTTTTTGTTTTATACTAGTGATAATCTCTCTATATATAGTCTCAAAACTTACTACAGAAGTAGGATCATTACTGTCATATCTTCTCCAACAATCATTGATACCTATCAATATGGAAACTACGTCAGGTCTTAAATCTATACAATCTTCTTTCCATCTATTTTTTAGGTCAGATACCCTATTACCGCTTATACCTCTATTTAAAAAGCGGAGTTGCTTTTCTGGATATAGTGCTGTTAGCCACGCAGAAACCATATTGGCATAACCATAGCCAAGATCTAAATATTCATTGCTTGTCCTTCCACAATCTGTAACACTATCCCCTTGAAATAAAACTAATGAACCTTTTTTAATATTATTTATCATAATACTACTCCTTTCTTTAATTAGAATTGCTGTCTATAAAAGTTGAATTAAATAATAGCATCATTATAACATAATTTAATTAATCTGTTATTTATAGAATATTATATATGAAATTAGCTTAAGATAACTATGAAGAAAACATAAAAAATGGAAACCATACAAAGGAGGATAATATATGGATGACGCTATGTTTTGTTATCAATGTGAGCAAACAGCTGGTGGCAAAGGATGTACCAGAATGGGAATCTGTACGAAAGACCCGGATGTAGCTAAAATGCAGGATGTTCTAATTTTTTTAGCAAAAGGCTTAGGCTATTATGCTACAGAATTAATTAAAAATGGGCAAGAAATATCTAGAGAATTAGGAGAGTTCAGTACAGAATGTGTATTTGCAACACTTACTAATGTTAACTTTGCACCTGAAAGATTTGTCCAATATATCAAAAAAGCAAATTGTTATAAAAAAGAACTCATGAACAAACTTGGAAATACATCTAATGCACCTGAGGGTGCAGACTATTTTGCTCCAGAAACAAAAGGAGAGATTCTTAACATTCCCCATATGAAGAACTTAGGAGTAATGGACGACGAAGACTTAGATATGGATATACGTTCACTGAGAGAACTATTAATATACGGTATAAAAGGTATGGGAGCTTATTTCCATCATGCATATGTACTAGGAAAATATGATGCTGAAATATCAAATTTCATATTCAAAGCCCTTGGTGCTACTTTAAAGATAGATTTAACTATTGAAGATTATTTTGACCTTAATATGGAACTAGGTAAAGTTAATTTTAAATGTATGGAACTATTAGATGCAGCTAATACTGGTACTTTTGGTGACCCTGAACCTACTGAAATGCTTATAACCAAGAAAAAAGGACACTTTATTGTTGTATCAGGTCATGACCTTAATGACTTAGGTGATCTACTTGAACAGACAGAAGGAAAAGGTATCAATATCTATACACATGGAGAAATGCTTCCTTGTAATGCTTATCCTGGATTAAAGAAATATAAACATCTAATAGGTAACTTTGGTGGTGCTTGGCAGGATCAACAAAAAGAGTTTGATAATTTGCCTGGAGCAATATTAATGACCAGTAATTGCTTAATGAAACCTAGGGAAAGTTATAAAGACAGGTTATTCACTTCAAGTATTGTTGGCTGGCCTGATGTAACCCACATCCCTACCGTGGATGGTCACAAAGATTTTACACCTGTTATAGAAAAAGCTTTAGAATTAGAAGGCTTCACTAACGATGAATCAGAAAAAAGAATACCTATGGGATTTGCCAGAAAAGCTGTCTTAAGTAATGCAGATGCTATTGTCAATGCTGTAAAAGAAGGTAAAATAAGACATTTCTTCTTGATTGGCGGTTGTGATGGAGCTAGACCAGGAAGAAATTATTATACCGAGTTTGCTGAAAAAACACCTAAAGATACTATTATATTAACTCTTGCATGTGGTAAATATAGATTTAATAAATTAGACCTAGGTTCTATTGGACCATTCCCCAGAATATTAGATGTAGGACAATGCAATGATGCATATTCAGCTATTAAGATAGCTTTGGCATTATCAGAAGCATTTGAATGTGATGTTAATGATCTTCCATTATCATATATCATAACTTGGTATGAACAAAAAGCAGTTGCTGTACTATTAACAATGTTATATCTTGGTCTTAAAAATATTTATTTGGGACCTACACTACCTGCTTTTATAACTCCTAATATACTTCAAGTATTAGTTAACAAATTTAATCTCCAATCAATTTCAACTCCCGACCATGATTTACAAACAATCCTAGGTTAATATACTGGATATATATTGAACTTATTTAAATGTATGTATAGATATTTAAGTTCAATATATGTAAATATAAAAGCACAGATTTCTCTGTGCTTTTATATTATCATCCTTCTATACATATATGATATCTGAGTAATTATCTTCTTCCATGCCATATAGTCTGCCTCTGCCTCTGCCTCTGCCTCTGCCTCTGCCTCTATATGGTCTGTAATAAGGTCTTCCATAATAGTAAGGTCTTCCATAGTAATAAGGTCTTCTATAATATGGATATCTTACGTAATAGGGATTTCTTCTATAATAGTTAGGATATCTCCTGTAATATGATGGATAATAATTAGGATATCGGTATCGGTAAGGTCGTCTGCCTCTGCCATATCTGGTAGCTTCAATTTCTTCGTTAAACATATATTATCCTTCTGCTTTTTTTACTATTATATGCATTTGACATTGCTAAAGTGAAAGTGACTACATAGGTTATTGTAGTGGAAAAGTTGAATAAGTAATTATAAATTATTTTTTTATGTTTTATCCTAATTAAATGATATTATTTGTAGTATAGACTTTTAATAAAAAGTGTAATTTGATACAATATCATTAACGATTATTTTTACGTTACAAAAAGTTATGAAAGGATGTATAAAAATGGCTAGTATTACTGTAAATGAACGCATAAAATTATTACGTCAAGAAATGAAAAAAGAAGGATTATCTGCGTATATTATACCCAGTGCTGACCCCCACCAAAGCGAATACGTAGCAGAACATTATAAAAGTAGAGCTTATATATCTGGATTTACCGGCTCAGTTGGGACAGTTATTATCACTATGTCAGACAGTTGTCTATGGACTGATGGAAGATATTTTATTCAAGCAGAAAAACAAATCAGTGACAGTGAAGTTGTTCTGTATAAAATGCTTGAACCAGGTGTACCTACTTATCAAGAATGGTTAAAAGATACCGTTAAGACTGGTGAGCGTATAGGATTTGACCAACGCTTATTTTCTGTAAATGACATGAAAATACTTAAAAATGTTATACATAATGATAAAATAGAATTTGTAGGTAATATTGACCTTCTATCAAAAATATGGGCAGATAGACAACCTCTACCTAATAGTCCAATATATCATCACGACATAAAATATACAGGTCTTGATTCTACACAAAAAATAAATATTATTCGTACTGAAATGAAAAGGAAAGATTCAGAAATATATTTAATAAGCTCTCTCAATGATATTGCCTGGCTATTTAATATAAGAGGCAATGATATTTTACATACTCCTATTACATATGCTTATGGAATAATAACCATGACTGAAGCGATTCTATATGTACAACTTGACAAAGTTCCTGAAGATGTCAGTAAAATACTTGAAGAACAAAATATAGTACTAAAATCTTATGATGATATTTTTGATGATATAAAAATACTTACTAAGGATTTAACAGTTATATATGACCCTACTATGTTAAATTATGGCTTAAAATCAATGATTGACTCTTCAAGTCGTATTGTAGAAACACTTGAACCTACAGCACTCGTAAAAGCTAAACTGAATGAGACTGAAATCAAGAATTTGAAAGACTGTGAAACAGAAGATGGTGTAGCATTAGTAAAATTCTTATATTGGTTAGAGAAAGCTGTTCCAAGTGGAAATATAACAGAAATTACAGCAGCAGAAAAATTGGCAAGCTTCAGAAAAGAAAATCCACTATATATTGAAGATAGTTTTGCAACCATTCCTGCTTATCAAGAAAATGCAGCTATGATGCACTATAAACCTGATGTGGCAAATACCAAGACATTGAACTCAAAAGGATTTTTCTTACTAGATTCTGGCGGACAATACCATAATGGTACAACAGATATAACCCGTACTATTGTTCTAGGAGACATTACAGAAGAAGAACGACATGATTATACCTTAGTTCTTAAATCACATATTGCCCTAGCTCGCCTAATATTCTTGTATGGTTCAACAGGTTCTAATATTGATGTTATTGCAAGGCAGCCTATTTGGCAAGAATATATGGATTACAAGTGTGGAACTGGCCATTCTGTAGGATTTTTATTAGGTGTACACGAAGGACCTGCAAGAATACGAAAAGGATCAAGTGATGTAATAATCGAAGAAGGAATGTACCTTACTAACGAGCCAGGTATCTACAAAGAAAACAAACATGGTATACGTATAGAAAATTCTATATTAGTTAAGGAAGTCATGAATAATTCTGATGGTCGTTTCATGGCGTTTGATACAATTTCATATTGTCCTATTGATATAAAAGGTATTGATATTACAATGCTTACCACTGCTGAAAAAGATTGGTTAAATAACTACCATACCCAAGTATACAATAAGCTTTCTCCTTACCTTAATGAAGAAGAATGCTCATGGCTTCAATCTCAGACAAAAAGCATATAATATATATGGTTCATTTACCAACATATACATGTAGTATTCTACTTACCAATCATTTATAATAAGTCCTGTCAGAAAAAATGGGGAGGAATTATAAATGAAAAAATTCAAAAAAATAGTTACAATAAGTATACTTTCTTTTATCCTCATCAACACAGTCGCTTATGCAGCTAATATTGATTTATATAGTGGTATAATAAAAGGAATAACAGCTGTGAAAGATGCTGTATTAAAGAAAGATTCAGGATTAGAAAGAAATACAAATGAAGCTATGAAAAAATTAGATAATTATGTTAAAGATTATAAAAATGATATTAAAAATGATCTAGAAGCTTATAAACAATCTGAAGCAGAAGTTGCTAAAAAAGTAGTCAATGACAAAGTTGATGAAACTATAAAACAATTAGATAAAGAAAAATCAAAACTTATAACAGAATATAAAAAAGAAATAGATAAGCAGATAAATTCTGAGTTAGATAGAGAACTTGAAAGATTACAATATCATTACCCAATAGACTAAAGCCTAGCTTTAGTCTTTTTTTTATTGAACTGTATTTATCAGTCCCTCCAATAGTATAGGGGTATACCCTAACTCCTAATAATCACTCTTTTACTTTCATTCCCATTAAAAGCCCAGCGATAATAGCAGTTATTGGAGCTACTATTACTAGACCAATACTGCCAATCAAAGTTCTCATTATTTCAGCTGATATTATCTTCATATTTATGATTCTAGTAAAACTAGAATCCCTTATCTGAAATAGCATTAACAGTGTTAGATAACCTCCAGAATATGCAAGAAGTAATGTAGTTGTCATTGTACCTATCACGTCTCTCCCTATATTAAACCCAGACTTAATAAGTTCTCTTTGTGTTATATCTTCTTTTTTGCATTTTATCTCTTGGCAAGCTGAAGATACATCCATTGCTATATCCATTGCAGCTCCAGAAGAACCGATTATAATGGCTACATAAAAAATATAACGCATATTAAGATCAAAGTAGCCACTAAAAACAATAGTTTCTGCATATGGGGAAGTCATTCCCATTAATCCTAATTTATTCCCAACTACCATCGTTAATACTAAAGTTATTAACAAACCTGATAAAGTACCCAAGAATGCTGAAATACCTTTTTTGTTAAATCCTGCTACAGTAAATAATATAATAGCAGATAAAGCAAATAAAGTCACAAAGGCTACTATCAACGGATTTTTTCCTTGTAATAAATTAGGTATAAGAAATTTCCATAATATGAACATGGTACATATAAAAGAAAGTAATGCTTTAACCCCAATGCTTCTAGCATATATGATAAGTAGAATTACAAATACTAAAAAAATGAATAATAGATAGTTCTGCCTGTATAGTTCTATTGCTTTAGCATCAATAATTTTATTATTTTCTGTCTTGACTGCAATAATTATTTTATCATCAACTTCATAATAGTTATCATAATCCAATTTTCCTACAAGTTGGTTTTTGACATTTATGTTCTTACCTTTATATTCACTGTTAATTGCTATAACTTCCAAATCTTGAAAACCAATAGCTGAAACACCTGCCTTGACAACATTACTATCATCTACTTCTATAACTTTCGCTTTTATTTCCATAACATTTTTATTATACTTCTTAAAAGAATTATTTGATTGTATAAAAAGCAGAAAGATGATGATGCAAAATATACCATATATAAAAGATACTCTTAATTTTTTATTCATTATTAATACTCCTCTATATTAAAAATAATATCCATAAAATTAAGGGACTGTCAGATAATTTTATATGAATAAATTCATTATGTTCAGCCCCCTAATCTCATAGATACCTTGTAGTATTAGGTTAGGTTAATTTAATTTTAATCCTACTATATCAGCAGTTATTTTAGCTATCATTGTATTATCTAAAAATCCTTTATAGTTTTCTGAGCCTACACCAACAGCTGACATTGGTATCTGTGTAGCCGTATGAGCATAAGATGTCCAATAAATACCAGCTCTTTCTGATAATACATGAGTCACAGCCATCGCAGCTTCATCGTATTTGTATGCATTACCAGGGTCAATTATCCCTTTGTCAACCATATCCATTCCTTTATCAATAATAGCTTTTTCTTCATCTTTTAGATCAGTTAGTCCGAATTTTTCTCCAATCAACTTATAATATTCTTTTCTATCATCGGTATAGCTACCTTGAAATTCTTCTATTGACATTGTTACTTTTTCTAATTCTTGTAGATTCAAGAAATAGTCAGTATTGACACCCATTCCAAGACCTCCTGTTTCATGGTCGCCAACTACAATGATTAAAGTATCTTGTGGATTTTCTTTATAGAATTCATATGCTTCCCCTACTGCTTTATCAAAAGCAAGTGTATCCATAATAGCTCCTGATGGATCATTTGGATGACATGCATGGTCAATACGTCCACCTTCTATCATAAAGAAGAACCCTTCGTCATCTTTTGATAATAAGTCTATCCCTTTACTAGTTATCTCTGCTAAGGTTGGTACATCACATTCAGCATTGTTATCATCGTCTATAGTATATGGTAAATGTGATGATGTAAATAAGTTCAAATATCTATCCCCTTTTTTTAATACATCTGTCTTAAACTCTTCTGCTCCTTTTACCCCATATCTTACTTTGTATCCTGCTTTTCTGAATTCTGCTAATACATTTCTATCATCTTTACGCTTAGAATAAATTGTGCCCCCAAAAGCATCTGTTTGATTATCTATAAAATCCTTAGGTAAGAAATTTCTTACTCCACCACCAACAATATAGTCAACTCCACTATCTAAATAATCAACTGCTATATCATTTTCATTACCTCTGTTTTCATTGTGAGAAGCAAATACAGCAGGTGTCGCATGAGTTATACGTGTAGTTGAAACAAGTCCAGTTGCCATACCTTTTTCTTCTGCACCCTCTATAAGAGTTTTAAAATCATTTCCATCAATATCTTTTGATATTACACCATTATTGGTTTTATGACCTGTAGCAAGTGCTGTACCTGCCGCAGCTGAATCTGTTATTAATGTATCTAATGAATGTGTTGTGTTTATAGCTGAATTAGTAAATGTATTCATAATAAGTTTTTTATCTTTATCCCCTGTTATCTCTTGTAGATAATACTCTGATATCTGTCTCTGAGAAGTACCCATGCCATCTCCAATAAAATAAAATATGTACTTTGGTGTCTTAGCACCTGTGTTAGCTAATACATTACTACTCACTGCCTTTAATATGTCATTCGATTGTAACGATAATGATAATATCATCATAGTCATTAATGTAATACCAATAATTTTCTTTTTCATTAATTCTGCCTCCTTGGTTTATTTACTATATAAATATAACTTATCAGTATAAAGTTATTATTATATAGTTGTTAAATGGATGTAAAATCATGATATTACCCACTACTATATACTCCCCCTATATTATTATTTTTTATTATTTTTTAATCCTAGCCTCTTCATGGATTTAATCAAAGTTACATATAAAAAAAGGAATTCATTATGAATTCCCCAAATTAGTATTATATATTTTCCCTTACTTATTTTTCTATAAAAACTATTTTAATTCCAATTATCAACTAATCAAAAATATTAAATCCCAATCTGAATCCTGTTCCTTGATTAATCCTATTAGAACTGCAAATACTCCTGCTGCTCCATCCAACAATCCAGCAATGTTCTGTCTATCCGAATGTTCTTTTTCTTGATATCCATAAAGTTCATCAGGATTCCATAAATCCAGTACTTGTTTTAGTAAATTATTTCGCAACTCTCCAATTAGCTCATCTCCGCTTTCAGAATACATTCTCTGTACCATTTGAAGTAAACCTGCCCGTCCATGACAAAAAGTATCAGATTCTATATTCCACTCTCCTTCTGGTCTCAGAGCAGTTCCTCTATATGTATCTAGTGCTATACTCTTCCATTCATCGTTGTTGATTGCTATACCACTTAACCATAGCGCACGTGCAACTCCAGGACTTCCATAACACCATGCTTCCCGTGGGACAACACTCTTAAGTCTTCCTTCAATATTTTCTTCCCATAAAACCCTAGCTGGCCAAATTGGTCCATACTCATCCTGACCTTTCCACTTGATAATCCATTCTACAATTTTATGTATAGCTTTACGCTGCCCAGGTACTTCTATTCCTTTAATCAAAGCTATAGACATTAATGCAAGCACTCCCGGAATACCATGTGACATTCCACAGTTAAAGTGACCATTTGGATATTCTTCACGATCGTACCCAGTATACATATCATAAGATATTAACCACCCTGGTACAACCATACCTTTATATTCACGATCTTCACACAACTTAGCTAAATATATGAGAATCTGCTCCATTGCCAGTTTCATCTCTTGTTCCTCTATAAAGCAAAGTACATAACGTCCAATACCACTTATCCCTTGAATTACATCAAACTCTTGTAATGAAGTCCCTTCCTCCAGTTTAGATTCCATATACTCCATCATATTAGAAAAAGATTTGAGAAAAAATGAGTTCAACTCTTTAATAAAATTTTCATATCTAGTTCCATTTCTTGATAATGCCCTAGCTGCTATTATTTCACCAGCTAGTCCAGTCCAAAGGCTAAATTCTCTTATGCCTTCTTTCATAATTATTTTTTGTATTTCTTGTAAATAAGTATGTCCAATATGATCCCAACCATCTTCTGGATTAACCCTATCCAAAGCTCCAAACAACACACAAAAGCCACTATACCCCCTTGCTAAATCAATGGCTGACCATGGTATATAATCAGCCCCTGATTCCTTGCGTAATTTTATCAACTTCAACATATCATCTTGAATTTTTTTAGGTTCTATTAATCTATGTGCTCCTTCATTTACAATTTTTAATATCCTGTCACGAATTATTTCATCTGTCACCTGAGACCATTTCATAATGTACTTCCTCCTTATCCTTATCATTATCACTATATGCAGCAAGCTGCATTTTATATAGATAAGCATACATACCGTCCTTTTTCATTAATTCATGATGACTTCCATGTTCAACAACTTCTCCTTGATCCATCATTATTATATGATCTGCATACTTTATTGACGTATATCTATGTGAAATGAATATTCCTATGTTGTGGTGAATCAACTCCTTGAATTTTTCAAATACCTGCAATTCAGATTCAGGATCCAACATGGAACTAGGTTCATCAAGTATATACAAATCTGCTTTACGCATAAAAGCACGAGCAATTGCAACTCGTTGCCATTGTCCGCCTGATAATTGACTGCCTTGTTCAAACAATCTACCTATCTGTGTATCCAATCCTTGTGGCAACTGTTCTACTAAATCATCAATTCCAGCTCTTCTTGCTGCTTCTAATAATTCTTCATCCCGCTCAAGTCTATTTACATTACCAAAACCTATATTATGTCTCATGTTCAATTCATATTGCACAAAATCCTGACATACTACTGCTATATGATTACGTAAAACTTCTTGATCAAATGAACGAATTGAAATTCCATTAATTAAAATATCACCATCGAATTCATCATATAACCCAGTTAATATCTTCATCAAAGTAGTTTTCCCTGATCCATTTCGTCCAACAATTGCCATGGTTTCCCCACGCTTCAACTTAAAACTCACATTGTGAAGAGCATATCTAGAAGTGTCTGGATACATAAAGGATACATTTTTAAATTCAACTGTTTCAATATCCATTATATCAGTACGTTTTTCTTTATCATTCTGACTAACTTTCAAATCTAAAAATACAAATAACTGTTTTAGAAAAAGATTATGCTGACATAATGAAAGTATCCCAGAAATAAGTGCTTGTGAATTACTCTGTGTCATGGTTATAGTTTGAGTCAATGCCACTACAGTACCTATTTCTATTTCGCGAAGGAATGCCGATCTAAGTACAACTATCATCATTAAGACATTGGCTACAACATTGATGATTTGAAATAAAATACCAGCATTCAACCTCTTTTTAGCAATTTTACGATCTTCTTTATAAAAACTTTTGAATAAACCATTGTAGCGCCTAAGCAGGTATTTTCCCAGTTGGTATAGCTTCACTTCCTTAAAATTTTTATCATTTGTCATTAAGTAAGAGTAATACCATGCTTTTCTCATCTTGGGTATACGATTATATTGTACTAAAAATTCTTGCTGCCCTATACGAAGAAATGAGTAAAATGATGTAAATGGTATAATAAGCAATATAAAAGCCATCCACCATCTAAAAATAATCAACATCCCAGCCGCAGAAATTAGTGTCACTATACCACTTATGAGTGATAGCATCTGTTGCATAATCTGGAAGGGACGATGACCCGCTTCATTTTGTGCGAGCTTCAGGGCATCTTGAACATCTGAGTTCTCGAAATCCTTTAATGATAATGATACTGACTTTTCCATAATAAGTTTATTGATTCTATTCATCAAAAGTACTTTGAATAAGCTCTCTATATAGCTCTGAATCAAATTAATCAACTGACTTAATAGTGTAAATGCAACTAATATTGCAAATGCCTTTAGAATTACATTAAACCCACTTGTCCAAGAATAAGTAATAGAATTAATTAAATCCTTGGTTAAAATCAAAACGACTATAGGTGAAATACCATGGAATAGATTCAATATCATTATTGCAATTAAACTTTTTGAATCTGTAGCCCACAATAAACCCATAATTCGAGGCCAATAACGGAATGATTTTAAAATGTTCGCTACTGAAATTATACTTGAATCTTCTCTATCTGCCGCCATTATATTCACCTCCTACGAATATATACTAAATTGTGTAACGTATGACGAGTCAAAGTAAGAATTCTTGTTTCATCACTTCTATTAATACCATATAATCTATTGATATGAATATGTATTATGCTATGCATCACATCAAGACCCTTGATATAATATTCTTCACTTTGTTCTCTCTTTGCCAGTTGTTCTCCATAGTAATTCAGTACATGACCTCTTGCCTGAAATGCAGGTAAAAGAAATCGTCCCGCATCATGTTTCTTCAAATTAGCGAATCCATCTCTAGAATCCCCTAATTTTGTATATATGGATCGCTTTGCCCTAAACAAATCAAGATAATCCTTATAGTTCACAATTTTATCTAAGAAGGCAAGCTGATCCTCAAAAGTTATTCCGAATTGCTCCATAATATCAATTATACTTATCACTGCCAATAAATCCTTTTCTATAGGCAAATGACCTTGTTCACTTAATTTTATCCAATCCATTATTATTCTACTGTCTATGCAAAACCACTGTTCAGCAATTTTTATTAATTCCCGACCGCCATAGCGTTCAATTTCTGGATCATATGTATCAATTACCATTCGTGAAAGCATACCTTCCTGTAAGCAATTGTTGGCAAACTTATTAATTTGTGGTAATAATTCACTCTGTAACTTCTCAGGCTCACCAAAAAAACGTAATCTTATATGTTTATCAGGGTCAGCATACCTCATGAAAAAACTTGACTTAACCCAACCATTCTGTTCTGCCATATGACAAAACTCTCTTAACTGTCCTCCCAAAAATTCCTCTGTACGATTACCTAATCCATACCATTTTATAAACATCCATTCACTACCTGGAAATTTATAACGTTCTGAATAAGTAATAGGTCTACACTTTTTATCGGGTATCATTATTCTATTGTCTAACATTGAATTTCTTATGATAGGAAACACAAATTCATTATAATATCTATTATTATCATTTGCTGGAAGTTCTTCCATTGTATGTCCCATCTCAGTTAATATGATTCCTTTACCAAAACTTATCTTGCCAAATTCACGACGTATTTCATCAATATGCACATTCTCGTCTAAATCTAACAATAACCTGTTATCTGTCTGTGTTAAATAAACATAACGAGGAAGTCGCCACTCTTTTTTATATGTATGAAATTCATTTATCCACTCATCTTTATTACTATTTGCCTTAAAAGGAAACGTTTGTTCATTAAGAATCCATCTGGCAGGTGATAAAACACAACGTCCATACTTGATACGAGGTAAAAAAGGTAGTGAGTTGAATTCTCCCCAATGAAAAATTTCGATATTCCTTTGCCTCTCCTGAGCCAATTCTCTAAGAAATCTATAAACATTTGGTGAATTGGATGCATTGAACATATGATTAGTAACAGCTATTACCTCTTTACCAAGCTTCAATGAACGAAGGTAAAACCCTTTCTCATCTACTCCAACTACCAAATCAGACAACGGTATGGTATTCTCCACTTCTTTCGAAGATGTGGTTCCCATAACAATCTCATGGTTACGATTTCCATAAGTCAATACTATATTAGCAGCTCTACCATCTACAGGTAAATAAACCAACTCAGCTAATACTGTATCTGAACACATCTCTTGTTCTGACACCCCAATACTTTTAAGCTTGTCTTGAAACTCACAACTCATAATATCTGCAAAACGTCCAATTGACCTTCCTGCACCATAAGAAAGTGCTGTGGCTCCACTTATAAGTTTATAGTCTCCAGCTTCCATAGCTTCTTTCGAATCAGCAACCAAAGAAAAATATAGTTCAAAAGAGCGTGGAACATAACGGGTATCAATCTCTTCTCCCACCAATTCTGCTACCTTATCATCATCTAAAAGAATCTCTTGTTCTCCTTTTAATAAGGACATTGTTAACCATTGGGATAATAAATATTTCTTGCGTTGCAAAAACTCTGTTTTATTCTCTCCTATCATTCGCTTGGAGAGGGGATATTCATATGTAGCCGGTGCCCCTAATCCAATATCTTCATCTAATAATTCTAATAATGGAACTTCTCTTTCCATTCCGTATTTTTTCAGAAATTCGTTTCTATATTCATTCATGTGGGATAATCCTAGTTCATTATTACTGATTTTCCATAACACTCCTGCTACCTTTTCCACTTCTTGTTTAACTGAAATAGGTAGAACAACTTCATTTGTTTGAACTCTAAGATCAACCTGAAGTAAATTTTTACTGTCAGCTATTTTTTTCATCTTTTTTATTATGTTACGATATAATTCTTCTCCTTCTCCCAATTGAGCCCTATCATACATATCTATCATGAATGAAATCTCTTGCAACTGATTTTTCAACTTATCTATACCTTTTATATGTTCTATTTGTTCTAATAAGTAGCTCAATGGATTTACCTCTATTAGAGGTGGACGTAAGTTGGAAATCAACATCTCTTGTTTAAATAATTGATATACAAATTGGTTTATTTGCTCGTGGGGCGTATCTCTATATTCACAATTAAGTTTTGAAATTAATTCTTCATATGTCAAAGGTGTCTTTGCAAATTCAAGTGCTTGTTTGACGGCACTTGTAGTGCGTACTGATGTACTTTCCATTTCAAAATCAGTACCACTTTTTGGAGCTTGACCTATGTTTGTTAAGTATGGAAGGTATGTTCTATTCCCTACTTCGTAAGCCATTGTATTTGTCATTACTAACAACTGCTTAATAACATTAGAATCATTTTCTAACTGTGATATTATTTTAAATAACCATTCCATATCGGGACGAGTACGTTTTTCATGATACTTAGTACTCCTTAGTGCAACATTATAATACTCTCCGTACTCTCCATACGCCACTCCAGAAAATAAACCAAAAGGTGTTGGTCTAGTAGACATTCTAATCAAATAGCGCAAAAAAGCTTTGGCTACTTGTTCTCTTTTACGAATAGGACTATCTGGTGAAAGGTAAGTTAGAGCATCCAGAAGTGATATACTTGAGACAGCAATTGCTTCTCTAATCAAAGGGTCTTGTGTAAATTCCCATAATTCGTCTAAAATAGGTGCTTTAAAAGATGTTAACTTATTTTCAAATACATTTGTAGATAGTATAGGCGTTCGTAATATAAAAAAATCAAGACATCTGAAAATACTCTGTGTATCCATTATATTCTCCTTTCATCTTATGAATATTTAGTATGTAGTCTTAATATACTTGATGATCTGTATCAGTTTTTTAGTTTATTAGATCATGTCAACAAGCTTATAAAACATCAAAAAACATCGATTAGATGTTTTTTGATGTAAAATATCTTAAACTTTATATTTTTAACAACTTGAAGTATGAGTGTATCCACACATATTCTGACCAGTATAACAAGTTGATGAATAACAAGTTGATGAATAGCAAGTTGATGAATAACAAGTTGATGAATAGCAAGTAGACGTATAAAGCCCGTCTAATTCTGCCCCATTAACTTTATCAACTTTCACTTCTAAATCGAATGGATTTTTAGCCATTGTCCAATCCCCCTTTCATTTGTAATTTCCTTAATTAAGGATATAAGATAAATGAGATTATGTACTCACTTGTCAAATTATACCTCTAAAATGCATGCACAATTAGTATACATATTTTATTATTAAAAGTCAATTGTTAATTTTTTTTATTTTCTTGTTATTTTGACAAAATACTTCATTATTACTTTTAAAGTCTTATTTTGCTATTATTGTTTAATGTTTTATGATTTTTATATATTAAAGAAATATTTTTTTAATATTTCAGTTATTTCAAGCCAAAAAATACCCCTGCCACACATTGACAGGGGTACATATACTTAAATTAATTAATATGTTTTAAATTAAATTCATCCTATATAAGCATCTTCATCTAAATATAATTTTGCATGATTATGAGTTCTAATGATTGATACTGGAACTTCTTCAGTAATTTCTCCCTTAAGTAATTTATTGATTGCTTGATGCTTCAATTTTCCAGGTACTATACAAAATGTTTGATCAGCACTCATTAATGCTGGAATAGTCAATGTAATAGCTTCTTTTGGTACTTCATCGAGTGATGAGAAACATCCATCATTTACTTGTTGAATACGACATGCTTCATCTAACATAATTTCCTTTATTAATTCTTTATCGCTGAATTTGGCCACATGTGGGTCATTAAAAGCAATATGTCCATTTTCTCCTGCTCCACAAATAACTATATCTATTTTCTTTTCTTTTAGTAATTTTTGATATTTAGCAATTATTTCATCTTTTGTTTCATTACTTTCTTTTATATAATATATATTTTTCAAGTTGATGTTGGAGAATAACTCTCGTTCTAAAAAATTAGCAAACTTTGCACTATGGCTATTATCCAAGGTATGATATTCATCCATATGCATTGCATTTACTCTACTCCAATCTACATCATCTGTTTCTTTTAAATATTTGAATACATCTGTTTGAGATGGAGCTGCAGCAAAAATAATATTAACTTCATCTTGTTTTTCTAGTAATTTTTTGATTGAATCAGCAATATCTTCCCCTGCGGCTTTTCCCATGATTTCTCTATTTTGGTAGACTTCAACCACTAGTTTATCTTTTTGAAATTTCATTATTGTCTCCCCTATTATATTTTATTTATATTTATATCTCCCATAACCATCACTAACGAAATTTCTTGCTTATCATCAAAAATAATAATATCAGCATCTTTACCTATTTCTATTGAACCTTTTCGATCTTCAATATTTAGTAATGTTGCAGGATTCATGGTCAACATATTTACCACTTCGTTCAATGATGCACTTGTATTATTATACATTGTTTTAAGAAGAATATCTGACGTTGCAACACTTCCTGCAAAAGCACTTCGATCTGTTAATTTTGCAACATTATCTTCTACAATAACGTCATATCCTGAATCTTTACCGCCTAATGTATATATACCATCAGGCATTCCTGCGGCTCTCATAGAATCTGTTACTAGACAAATTCTATCTTTTCTCTTGAATCTATATATTAATTCTAAAAGTTCTTTTGGTAAATGACTTCCATCGGCAATAACTTCTACATAGATATCATCAAGTAGATAACCAGCTTCAACAGCTCCTGCTACTCTATACGCATTTTTCCTAATAACACTATTCATACCGCTATAGAAATGAACAAGACATGTATATCCATTTTTATAAGCCTTCCTGACATCTTCACATGTTGCTTCTGTATGAGCTATAGAACAATTAATATTCTTTTCTCTTAATACTTGTGCAAATCCAAGTGCCCCTTCTAGTTCTGGTGCTAACGACCATCTAATGATTCGATCAGTTAATGAAAGAATCTTATTATACTCTTGGGGTTCTGGGTTTCTCAAATATCTTGGATCTTGAGCTCCACGTTGTCCATAAGAAAAATATGGACCTTCAAGGTGTAATCCAAGAATGTTTGGATAACCTTTTTTGTTTAGATTAATCTTATTAAAGATGTTCATGAAATTGTTAAGATTCTCTTCAGTATTGGTTAAGGTAGTTGGAACAATGCTCGTTGTTCCATGTAGCATATGTGCATAGACAGCATCATATATAGCTTCTTCGGTATTATCCATAAAATCATGCCCCCCACCACCGTGGGTATGTATATCTATGAATCCAGGAGATATATATTGTTCTTTTGCATCTATTATCATGTCATAATTGCAATTAAAATCTTCTGTATAAAATATTTGTTCAATTTTTTTATCTTTAATTAGTACAGAACCTTTTTTAATTCCGTCTTTTTCTATTATATTCCCATTTTTTATTAATATTGTTTTCATCTACAACACCTTGATTTTATCTTTGAATTTTCCAAGAAATTGATTATTCCACTCATCTCCACCATCAGCATTTCCGCTCATCCATACTGGAGGTTTAATTCCTTGTTTCACTAGCATATCAATAGCTTCAATCACAATACAATTCATTACATATGCATTTGCAAATGTACTTAATGCACCTATCTTTTGTTCAAAATCATCTAATTTTATTACTGCATCTCCCACCTGTATTTTACTATCAATAGCATAATCAACTATTTCATGTAGATTTTTCTTTGATGGATGACGAGCAATATGATTTTGTGGTGTACTTTCAGCATGTTCATATGAACAAATACCTATTGTTGTAGCACCATTATTTTTGGATTCTAACGCTGCCTCAATTGTTGCAGCATTAATTCCATATGCATTGACTATAATTACTAAATCTCCTTCTGTGATTCCATAATCATTGATAACAACTTTTCCATATCCTGGTAATCTCTCGATTTGCATTGAGCGAAGTGCCCCATGATTCAACATGGTTCCCCCATCTAATATTGCATTAATATGCATTAACCCTCCAGCTCGAAAGAAAATCTCCATTGTCGCTAGATTAGAGTGACCACCAGGTCCCCAGACATAGACTAACTTGTCTTTTTTTATATGTTCTGCTATAACCTGAGCAACCTTTATAATTCTTTCTTTTTCCTCATTATGAATACGATTAATAATTCCAAATACATGTTCATGATATTGATTCATTATACTCATAACTCAATCCTCCAATATTTTTCTTATTTTTTCTTTTATTTTTTCTTCATTTTTACTCTTTAGTTGACCACTCAAAGCAAAGTACCAAGTTGACCCTTCTGGTTCATATCCACCCTCATTCAACTGTATAGCGGTTGGAATATAGCCTATCATCCCATTGGTATAACCTATTGATAATACGTCTTTATTAGTGATTTTTCCTGCATATCTTGAATACTCATCAGACATTTCTCCATTATATCCAAGAATTGTAAGTTCTTTTCCCAATCTGATTTCTGTAATAATTAGTGTTTCATAATCTCTATTTTTCTTTTTAGTAATAACTTTTGACCATTGACTTTTCAGCTCATCTTCACTAGTTAGCTCTTTCTCTAATTCTTGGTTATTCAAATATAAGTCTATATCCAGATTTAACATATGTTTTTTAACAGTTAATTCATCTAATTCAATGTCTTCATATTTCAGTCTTTCTTCTTGAGTAATGATCGAGTCATAGAATTGATTAGCGAACTGCTCTACTTTTTCAATATCTCCTGAGAAAAATTCATTTCCCACTATAATCTTAGGTCGTATATCTCCTGTACATCCTTGCATGAACATACTTGTAGTATTGTAATGATTATCTAGTAATTCCATCAATACTCCTGGATAATCCCCATTTACATAATTAATATTCGCAACGTTAGCATGACACGGATAATGAACAATAAAACCAATTGGCTCATCTTCTTGGTTCACGAATTTTAATAGTGTTACTGTTTTATCAACTTCTACTTCAAGATTAGGCATCATCTTGATTTCATTATCAATAGTTACTCTTCGATATACATTAAGATCAAGGTAATATTCTGCTTTCTTTAAATTTACTTCTTGTAGTTTTTTTTGTGATTCATGAATAGCAGTTAATACATTATCTTGCAATTCTCTCAAATATTCATAATCTACTTCTTCTAATAACTCTGTAAAATTCTCACTTGTACCTGGTCCTGAATGGTTATGTGATGCAGTAAAAACAATATCTTCATAACGTATATTATATTTTTGACTTATTCGCTTATTCATTGTATCTATGAAGTCACTACCCCACCAAAGCAAATCACCATATATAATTACTTTATCTTCTTTACTTGTTCTAAAATAATAAACTACTGTATAAATATCATGTAGAACATCAATAAATGGCTCAAGACGATTTGCATATCCTGCAAGTCTTATTTTTTTTGACGGTGTAATATTAATTTTTGATACCCCTAGTTGCATTATCATTCCTCGCTCTCAATAATCTTAATGAAGGCTCTCATGATGTGAAATGGATCTTTTACCGGTAAAGCTACAACCTTTTCTAGTGGAGATCCATCTTGAAGCCTAATTTGAATCCATTCTCCAATCTCTTTATTTGGAAAAACTCCAAACACATATTCCTTCATTCTATTATATCTCTCAAGATATTCTTCATTTCTAGTTAGTTGATATAATTTATGGAATATGATTAATGCTTCTGATTGTGGCCACCATATTTTCATATCATGTGTATCCATTATCAGATTTTCAAATGGCGTTTCTTGTGATTCTCCTTTAGGAAATCCTCCCTCTCTATCTACAAATCTTAAAATTCCTCCACATTCTTCATCCCAACCTATATCAAATGATTTTATTGAAATATCCCCAATTATATCTATGTGTTTGCTGATATCTTGATATTTTTCAAGGTATTCAAGAATAAACCACATGCTTTCAAGGGCATGACCTGGAGTAACATGACACTCTAACAATTTCTTTTCTTTTGACTCATCTTTATTTACGAATTCTCTTATCAATCCATCCTCACACAACTTATACAATATAGTATCTATCATTTCATTTGCCTGCTCAATATATTTATCATACTTGATACTATATTTATCAAGTGTTTGTATCACTTCATATAATGTATTGACCATTATCATATTAACAGCATGAGTTTCATATTCTTCTGGAATAGGATATGGTTCTGTATAAAAGTGTTTACTTGATATCTTATTGGTTGTGTTATTCAAGATATTTAATATTGTTCTAATTAAAGATTCGTCTTTTATATTCTGAGCATATTTACAAATTCCAATAATGACAAAACAGTCTGAGTATATGCTTGTATCGTATCTACCTGTCTTTTCATCTTTTATTCTTGTACCATCTCTTTCTAGTAAAAATACAGTACTATAATCTTCAAGGAGACAATTATCAAGAATGAACTTTAAATTTTTATCCATATAATTTCTCAATCTATTTTTATCAATATCTAATAGACCTTTTAATGATAGTTCATAAAGTGAACTTAATACCCATAAAAACCTTCCTTGAGACCATGAATACTTTTTTTCATTAATTATCTTGTCACCATAATTATTTATGCAATTCAATACACCACCGTAAGTAGTATCTACACATTTCTCCCAATATGGCCAAAAATCTTTTTCTATCTGTTCTTTATAATAATTAGTTTCTCTCATATTCATACCACCTTAAAATTAATGAATATGAGAATTATTCCTTCTCATATTCACTAATATATATTTCTAATTACTTGGATAGAGATTGCATAAGCTCTTCAACTTCTGGTTTAACTTCTTTGTCTTTGTTAATAACAAATGCAAACAAGCAATATATAATAAATGAAACTGTTAATGGTGCGATTAAATTAATAGTTGGATGAATAGTTATTAATCCAAAGTTTGTAATAACAAATACCAACAATCCACCTAATATTGAACTTACAGCAGCTTTTCCATCTGCTTTTTTAAATTGTGGCAACAAACCAAGTAATAAAGGAATAGCTGTTGGTCCAAGTAAAGCAGAGAACCAACGAAGTACAAGTCCAATTACATCTCCAAAAACATTTCTATAAAGAGCAAAAATAATAGTTAAAGCTGTAAACGCAATAGTAGTAATACGTGCATAGTATAATGATCTTTTACCCGTTAGGTTTTTAAATCTATCGCTTATTTGTGGCAATATGTCTCTAGTAAGAACTGCGGAAATTGTATTTGCATCTGAAGTACACATTGAAAGTGTATTAGCAAACATTGAAGCAAGTACTAATCCAACAAGCCCTTGGGGTAAGAACATCTTTGTTAATCCTGGGTAAAGCTGTGCAGCAGGATCTTCTAAACCTGGCATTATAATTGGTCCAGCCCACATTGGGAAGAACAGGATTAAAGGCCATACTAAGTATAATATTGCTGATAGACGTCCTGCTTTTTTAGCAGCTACATCATTTTCAACAGAAATAAAACGAGTTGCAAGATTCCAAGTACCACCACTATAACTTAATAGAATAACAAAGAAGAATAGTATTGACCAAACAAATGAATATGACCCTGTCCCTTCAACGAACATTCTAGAGTTTTCTGCTGGTAACTGTTTCCAGATAGTAAAGATTGAATCAATACCACCTAAATGTATAATAGTTGAAACAAATAATACAAGTCCTGCAATAATTTGAACCACAAATTGTGCAAAATCAGTCCATAAGTCAGCAATCAAACCACCTACGGCAATATAAACAAGTGATACAACACTTGATATGATGATGCCTGTCCATACAGGAAGTCCTGTGAAACCATTTAATAAAAGTCCCATTGCTGCCCATTTTGCACCTACATCAAATAATTTCACTATAACTCCAGCAATTGCAATAATTAATTGTGATGCTTTATTATAACGGAGTTTCAAATATTCAGTTGGTGATTGAATCCCTAGTGCACGTCTTAGTCTTGGCCAACGAGGTATGAATAACTTAGAACCAATAATTACAGCAAGAGCAATATTTACACCCCACCAAAAATATAAGGACAATCCATATTGATATGCTACTCCTGCAAAAGCTACAAAAACCACACCACTATAACCTGATACATGATGAGAAATACCTGATAACCACCATGGTATTTTACCTCCCCCAACAAAGAAATCTTCTGAGTTTTTAACACTTTTAAGCGAGTAGAATCCAATTCCTAGCATGACCACAAAGAAACCTATTACTGCTACATAATCTAAAGTTTGCATATGTTTTTCCCCTTTTCAAGATTTTTTTTTCGTGCTCTAACTACACCTTCATAGATACCGATTTTATCCTCGTTTACACCTCCTATATATTTTTCAGTAAAATCAATATAATCGGTAACCTCAGAATAGGAATACATTGATAGTAATTCGTTATCTAATTTTTCATCAACCCTTGATACATAGTTATTAAACCACTTAATATTACCAATGACAGACAGCACAATCATTGTAGGTATTAACCACATTTTCAAGTTAGAACTAACAATATGTACCAATTCAACATTTATATGAATAGATAACAAAAACAAATTCACTACAATAAATGTAGGCCATAACAAAATCATCATTGATTTTAAATAATAATTTCCTTGGACTCTTTTAACCTCTGATTTTATAATCATTTCAGTTATTGACTTTTTATTATTTGCATAAAATGCTTGACTTATGACAATATAAGTTTTTTTGTCAAATATATTTAAGACAACATCTTTTGAACGAATCATGAAATCAACTTCATCCAATGTCTTTGATTGATAAACTTTTATATTTTCATCATTAATACCTAATTGGGGTATATCTATTTCTTCTCCTAATTCATATTTTTTTAATTTCATTGGCATATTACTAAACTTAAATACTAAAACTATGCCAATTATCATAAAGAATATTGTCAAAAAAATATATATTATATTTTGCTCTCTTAATAAAAATGATAATATAGCTGAGCTAATAATAAATGGTATTAAGATGATAAGATACAATATGCTATGCTTGTTCATCATAATCAACCTTTCAATATTTGACTTTATACAACACTTGAACAAAGTGTATATAAGTATATAACCAATCTCTAAATATAACAATATCTATAATCTCCAAAAAATAATTATATTATTATAATACACTATAATTCAACTTAATTCAATACATGAATTAAGTTTTCTATAAATATTTATTATTTAGTTTGCCTAAAAATGTTTTTTTTCTTATAATAGTAAGTGTATTCTATATTTTTACAGTAAGAAGGTGAATTAATGAAAGGCTTATCAAACCGAACACTCCGACCTTTATATAGACGAAAAGTAATAAAAACTCTTTTGCAATATGGTCCTATATCACGAACTGATGTAGCTGCTAAGTTAAATATATCCAAAGCAACTGTTTCTTCTATCTCAGAAGAATTACTTAAAAAGAACTTAATTGCCGAGTCTAGTATCGCAAAATCAACAGGGGGCAGAAAAGCCATTTTATATGATATTAAAAAAAATGGTGGATATCTCATTAGCTTAGAAATTACTCCCACGTACATAAGTGGAACTCTTCTTGATCTACATGCTAATATGATCTCTGATTCTTGTTCTGAAACAAACAAAGAATATGCTGCTTCTTTTAATATAATATTAGAGACGATTTATTCATTGATTAAAGAAATGCCAAAAGAGCAACCCTTAATAGGAATATCAATAAATTTTAGAGGTACCGTTTCAAAAGATAATGTGATAAAATATTTTGATTATGACTCTTGGCGATCTATGAATCTTTTAGACGATTTATCAAAACATTTCACTTGTCTAATAAATCTGAACAATGAAGCTAATGCTCGTGCTTATTATAATAGTGTTCATCTAGACAATAGTGATTTAACTTTAATAACAATGGGAACTGGAGTTGGTTTAGGGATTGTGGAAGATAATCAGATATACTTAGGTTATCATGGTTATGCTGGTGAAATTGGACACATTATTGTTGAACCAGATGGAATTCCATGCCCATGCGGAAATCATGGATGCCTTGAGAGTTATATTAGTACTCTAGAAATTTTAAAAAGATTGTCTACTAAAAAGAATAAAGTTATAACCATTAATGATTTTAAATATTTGTATAGTCAAAATGATATTGATGTACTTGAGGTAGTAAATGATTTTTATAAATATCTTGCCATCGCAACCAATAATGTTATAAATATTTTCAATCCTAAATATATGATTTTATCCAGTGAAATTATTGATTCCATTCCTAATTTTATAGAGATTTTCAAGCAGAAGTTAAATTCAAAAGTATCTGATTATGAACGTTTGATTATTTTTTCTAATAATAGATCAGGAGCAATAGGAGGGGCTTATTTACTCCTTAGAGATTTTTTTGATATAGAATTTTATATCAAAAATAGTAATAAGTAATATTTTCAAACATGCCTTTACGTTTTGCTGTAAAGGCATGTTTTTAGGAAATAATATTATTGTTATCTATTGTCTTCCACCTGCATTGTATCCCATATTTTTAATACTTCCAATCTTGAGCCTTTTGGTTTGTCACACTCTGCATCATCTCCACATGAAAAACTAGTTAATAGTTCACATGGCATCTCTATACATTGTCCACAATGGTCATAACCTTTATCATTACAACATGATGCAACTGGACATGTCCCCCAAAAAGGCTTTCCCTTAACTGCAATACAACCTTTACAATTATGACTTTCTTGATACTCACATGTATCACACATTGAACCACATCTAGATTGCACCTTCATGATATCTGTCATTTTTACTTCTACTGATTCTCTATCAACCCATAATGATAATCGTTCTGTGTTAAACTCAATTAAACAATAATCTGGATCTTGAACACCTTGAGGATAGTGATTAATAAACCAATCCACCCACATCTCTTTTTTCACTTTCATATCCGTTATGATATGAGCAGTACCTATCATTGTAATATTATCATTTCCACTATTAACACAAATACTCATTTTGTTATTATCCACTATTGCTGTTGCTAAATTGCCATTACTACCTGTACTAATATAACTATGTATAATATTAGGGGCTATACAAAAAGAACGTGGTGCAACACTAGGGAAACCAGTATTTTTTATATAACCAACATATCCGGTATCACTTACTTTTAAAATATCATTTGTCTTCTTTAGCAGTTCATGTAATTTCATATGCATACCTCCACCGTATTTATACCTAAATCATAGCATATCAAACATGACAACTGTATGTCATGTCTGTATTATTCATATTGATTACGATGAAATTCTGCTATTTCTTTAATTCTTTCAATCACACTAATGGGTTCATTGACAATCACTTTATCACCAAAACTTAATACCCAACTTAACATATACTCAAAATTAGTAAAATCTCTTTCGAAGTATAACCACCCATCATCACGTTCAGTATAACTTTGATTTCCATAAGTCTCTACCAAAATATATTCAACACTTTTATCAAATAACGCCTTGAGAATGTAATTACTTGGAAAGATATCATTTATCTTTTCCATAACCTTTTCGTCAATGGATTTGGCTTCAAAATGCTCACTGGTTATCACTAAGCCCCATAGTCGATTAAGTTTATACCATCTAAAATCATTATTCTCATCAGAAAATGCGTATAAGTACCAACTTTGCCACTTATACACTACTCTATAGGGCTCAACTGTTTTTATTGAATTTCCGGACTTACTGTAATATTGAAAGCGTATTTTATTAGATGTTTTAACAGCATCTTTGATTTGTCCTATTTTCTCGGACACAGTCTCCTTATAAAAAGAACCTAGCTCAATATCAATAATGTTATTGACATCACTATTCCCATGATGTAATTTTTCTAAAATAGTGTTTTTATCTGATGAACTCTCAATGCTATCGAGTGCATTTAATCCTGTTATTATTTTAGTTATTTCCTCTTTACTAAAAATGGTTGTGTCATATTTATAGCCTTCTTGAATTGATATGCCTCCATTACTTCCTTGTTGGGTTATAATAGGAACACCCGCCATACAGAGTGTTTCAATATCCCTATTAATGGTTCTTTTTGATACTTCGAAGTATTCAGCCAGATATGGGGCTGTTACTTTATCTATTCTTGATAAGATTAACAATATTCCCATGAGTCTATCAATTTTCATATTTATCAACTCCACACATTTTTTCCATTATATCAAGTTTAATTGTTTTACACAATCTTGGTTTAATTTCACGGTAAAATGAAGAGAATCATGACTTAGCCTCTCTAATAACTTTAT
Organism: Vallitalea sediminicola; assembly: GCF_054408565.1. NCBI lineage: Bacteria > Bacillati > Bacillota > Clostridia > Lachnospirales > Vallitaleaceae > Vallitalea > Vallitalea sediminicola. The sequence continues at coordinate 78,479 of NZ_BTPT01000046.1, read as the reverse complement.
TCGTAAGATCCATCTTTCTACACGCGTGTTCCGTTGGGACTATGCTACTGACAATAGGAAATTTTCTGCAACACCCAATTCTTCCGCCGCCAAGATATACCTCCTACATCTCTGCCACCTTGAATTATCTACAAAGCTATCGTAGCAAACGCTTGACTGGCTGGGCTAATGCAAGTCTATACGTATGAGACCGTACCTTTTCTAATACAGTTACAGCATAATACGTATCAAAAGCTTGGGTCATTGGGTGAAAAGACCCTTGGTCACTCTCAAAGATACTTACAGAGCAACTTTGAATAATTCACTTAACCTTAATCTTCATCCATTTTTCCAAGCACATTTTCAAGTGCTTCAGTTATCTTATATTTTACATCACTGCTATTAGTCGGTAATCTTAGATAAGGAATCTCATATGTTTTTAATACATTATTTTTAAGTTTATCCTTATTTTGTTGTTTTGAATTATTTTCATGAGAAAATGTACCATCTACTTCAATCACCAAAATAATCTGATTATCCATTTGATGATATATTACAAAATCTACTGATGCATTATTTTTCACATAGGCTTCTTCTTCTAAAGAAATTTCTCTAGAACTATCAATTAAATTTTTAACATATACTTGAAAAGTATAAGTCAGCATATTGTATTTTTCTTCTAATAAAATATCACAAATTATCGTTTCAATTATCTTTTCTGATTTATACTTTGATTTTCCATGTAATCTTTTTCTAAAGGGTTCAAGTTTCTCGGAATAATCCTTATATAATAAGTCGAATACAGAAATGATAGGGCTCTCTGTAATGCCCTCATCATAAGTTGAATATTTAATATATCTAATTAAATCTCTAACTTCTGTCCCATAATTAGTAAAATATGAGTTATCTGTAATCAGCACAAATCTATTTATAGCCCTTGAGACAGCTACGTTTATAAGGTTTGGATTATCTACAAAACTACCAACATCATACCATTCATTATCAGCATTATTATCTAGTACTGTAGATAAGATAATCATCGATTTTTCTCTACCTTGAAATTTATGAACTGTATCACATTCTACTTCTTTTCCAAATAAGCTGATTGCCTTATTTGCTTGAAGTCTATAGGGTGAAATAAATCCAATTTCCTTTTGTTTATTTATTTCTGTGGTGTCAATAATACTTTTGGCTATATCAAGCTCTCTTTGACTATATCTCCCATTGTGTAATCCTTTGTAAATTTTTCGAGCATGGTTTCCCTTACTGGTATGGTATACATTAAGCATTTCACTATCTATATTATCTGTATATGCTATAAGTTTATTACTATAATATTTCTTATTGCAAAAATTAATAATATTAGGATGACATCTAAAATGCTCTTTTAACCATACTCTTGAAAGCTTTTCACCATATATATTTACCAAAGAAGATAACAAACTCTGTTTCTCATAATGATATTCCTCTTGAATATCATCCTTAGGTAAATTTGCTTTTATATCTTTATCCACAATCGGCGGTAATTGCTTAATATCTCCAACAACAATAATATTTTTCGCTGCTGACATTGCCATCACACCTGTCACAAGGTCAACCTGAGAAGATTCATCAACAATAACATAGTCAAACATAAAATTTTGAGGCATACAATTTAATAGTGAGTGAGTTGTACTAATGATTACAGGGTAACGCTTTAACAATTGATTATAGGTTGCTATACCATTAATACTACTAAACCTTGCAGTTGCAACTGGACTAATTTTTTGATATAATTTCTCCTCCAAAATAATCTTTGAGATTAATTGATGTTTTTTCAGCAACTCTTCAAAATCAATATTTACGAGTTTTCTACTTAATAATTTTAAACGTTTATTTAACTCTTGAATTTTCAATTCATAATAATCTTTTTGAAGATTCAATACTAATTGAGACTTTTCGGAATCAATGGTATTGTTATCAAAGTATCTATATTTAACAAACAATTTTATTTTATGTATTACCTCTAAAAATCCCTTTTTATACTTTAATGCATAATAATCCACCATAAATTTAACGATTCTATCTGATGACTTTTTATAAAATGGTAATGATTTAATTTTTTCAAAATCTTGTTTACTTAAATAATCTTCAAAATATCTTTGCTCTAATTTATATGCTTGAATTTTCTGTGTAATAATTTTTATTTCATTATTAATTGCTAATAAATCTGTCAGCTTACTATTTATTTTTTCAAGTTCATCCCACATTTCTTTGTCTGAACTAACATTTTTAAATTTATCTATATCTGCATTACTTTGCTGTTTAAGGAAATTTTTTCTTTTCTTACTTTTTCCTAAAGATGCAACAATAGATCCATATCCATTATTTGTTAGTTTTTCATGGATATTTTCAATAGCTGAATTATTATTTGATACAATAACCACACTTTTATCATTCATTATTGCTAGATTCGCTATTATATTTAAAATTGTTTGGGTTTTACCAGTACCTGGTGGACCTTCAATAACGCATATATTATTGCTCATAGCAGTTAAGATTGCTTCTCTTTGACTTAAACTAACTCTAAATGGAAATATAATATTCTTTGTGTCATATTCCCGATTAATCGGTGGAATGTTCTTAAAATATGAATTAAGGATAGATTCTTTTCCTATATGGCTTACTTTCCTAAATGTCTCATATAAAACTGATTTGTTTAAATCCTTAATTATATTTAGTTTAGCTATTTTTGAATAATAATTGAGTAAATATTTCTCTGATTCAATCATTAAGTTTTTGTCAAATTCAATTTGTTTGCATTCATATATACGATTTAATCCATTCTCAAAAAACACTTTATAAATATCCCCAAATCTCAACATTAGCTTTACATTAGTAAAAGGAATACCATCACAGATAACTAAGTTATCCTTTAATTTTACTTTTTGAGAACGATTGAAAACTGTTATATTTCTGTTATTGTAATTGCATATTTTTCCACTTAAGAATTTTACTTCTGTCATACTATTTCCTATTCGTATGCTTGCAACATTTGAAGTAATATCTCTATTTCTATTCTTATTATCAATTATTAAATACTTTTCCTCATTCATATGTATTAGACTCCATTATAAAATTATCTCACTATAGTTAATTTACCATTTCTCATTTAGTGCAATCATCATCAAACAATTATTGCTCCATTTAAGCCTCCCCTTAGTTAATATATCAAACACTTATATTTGTATTATCTTACCATATTATGTGATGAATTTAAACAATAACACGTTTTCTGAAATAACTTAATTAGTATAATGTACCAAGTAGGTTCTCCAAAGTCACTTCTAAACACGATCTTTTCACCCAATGAACCAAGCTTTTGATACGTATGAGGTATGCTGTAACTGTATTAGAAAAGGTACGGTCTCATACGTATAGATTTGCAATAGCCCAGCCAGTCAAGCGTTTGCTCCGATAGCTTTGTAGATAATTCAAGGTAGCAGAAATATAGGAGATATATCTTGGCGGCGGAAAAATTTGGTGTTGCAGAAAATTTCCTATTATCAGTAGCATAGTCCCAACTACACAAGCTTCAACGAAGTTGAAAGTGTGTGACGGAAGGTATAAATATAAAAATCCCTAGTACTAATGAAATTAACTAGGTATTCCAGTTTTCTTATTTGATTTTAGATCACTAGTAACATTAGCACTTTGTTAAAAATTTCTTTCAGTCATATGTCGATAGAATTATTACACTCAAATATATACGATATAATATAAACTTTGGATGCGTATTATCTTTTCTGAATACATATATATAACATTGTGCTTTCACAGCATAGCTGTTTACATATAATTATAATAGATGTTAAAAAGACTTCTTGCGTATTTTAATAGAAGATTACTCATCCCCTTGTCAAAGTGGCTATTTCATAAATTAACTATACTATTATTATACTAGCGATACTATGAGTGTTCTAAGCTAAGTTTATACACTATGGAATAAAATACCATTCTAACCTTTATAGCCTAGAATGATGATTTACATATAAGTTCTTGTTTTATTGATTCTCCAAATATGCTTTATACATAACTTGTTGACCTAATATATGATCCACTATCCGATTTTTTTCAAATCTGGTTTGATTATCCCAGTCTGATATTCTTTCAAAGATATTTTCCATTAGTAGATACTCTTTTTTACGAGATAAATAAGGAACAGAATCTTTCTCTTCTTCAGAGAGCGCTGTATCCTCTATAATTTTTTTAACATTCTTCATAATCTCTTTGTTCTCGTTAGTTAATAACGTCTCTTTAATATCATAAATATCAATAGATACCATTAACTTTGCCATATCATTTTCAAAAGCGTTAACAAATCTATCAAATTTGTTTTTTTTGATTGTATTGTTTATAATAACTATTGAAATTAACGAAAGTGTTATTGCTATAATTATTATTACTTTACGTTTCAAGCTAATCTGTGTAAATCTCATGAATAAGTTGTCTCCTTATTATTTAGGATATATGACCTGGTTTTGGCATATAAATATGCATTATAATAGATATAGTTAATTAAAAAGAAGACCAGAAATAGTCATTCCTTTCCAAAAAGCAAATGGTTTCTATATATTCTGCTTTTATGTAACATTTATTATTCCTTTCTTATCTCCTCAACTTTTAAAACTTTTCCTTTTTTAGGATTAAATTCATAATATTGATATGTTATTATGTATTTTACGTTATCTTTAGGTACTGCTTTATAACATCTTAATATATTACTGCTTTCTTTATCACAATTAAGTTCTTTATCTTCTAGATATATATAATCTTTAAATTTAATTTGTCTAATTTTAAATTGATTAATACTAGTAATTTCTAGACTTACAGTTGTTTTAAATTGAGATATAATCCACATACTTATACTAACTGCAATAATAATTATTATAGTGCTGAAAAATATCCACTTTTTAATTTTTTCTTTTTGTTTAACTGTATATATTTTAGATAAAGTTCTTATACCACCAATAATCTGTAAAATAAAAATACCATAAGCAAAGATTGAAAATGAAATCAAACCTATTTTTTCATTCATTTCACTTAATGCCTTAATAAATATTATAGTATATATTATTCCTACACCAAGACCCATTATTAGAAGCAATAAACCCATTGCTTTTTTGTTAGCCGGATTTTTATAGGCAGGCGGAACATTCCCCCCTAAATAGTGCCCTGGGTCATATTGATGTTCCATCCATTCGTTTACATCTTGAATATTTTCATCTTGTTTTTGATTTTCCACTTTCTATATACCCTCCTACTTATTACTAAATTCAAATTGTTTGTTAGCATCTTTTACTATCTTATTATTCTTTATTACACCTGTTCCAGATTCTCTTAGGTCATTATACATATCATATTTTACATCATATTCTCCATAATAATACTGATAAAGAATAGTTCTTTCACTTACTATTTGAGCATTATCATCTTTATATAATTTAGGCGTCATTGTTAATTGTTCATCATCATTAACTCCAATGTACCCCACAAATGGATCATTAGCATGACTACTGTCAACTGTTAATCGAATATTGGTATGCTTTTCTCCTTCCACATACTCACCATATCCACGTGATGTTAAGTAATCATTTAATCCTTTTACAGCTGTATTATGTCCAGGTTCTGCCCAATAACCAAAGGCAAGTTTATTATATGTTTTACCTGCTTTTTTCATTAAAGTATTATTATAACTACCAACTTGAATAATAGCTCTTTTTTGTTCACCTTTTTCTTGTACTGTAATTGAAAGTACATTTCTTGTGGTGTTATCTATAACTGTATTTACGATTTCTAAAGCTATTAAACCTCCTTGAGGTAAAGCACCTATTTTATTATTACTTCCTCTATGATTAGAGTAGTGAATAATTTGTTTCTTTCTCACTTCTACATTTTCTATTCCTTTATCTTCTTCAAGAGTATCACCAAAATGACCTATTGCATTTGACCAATCTAATTCTAAATTGGTTATCTGTTCCGATAACTCTTTATTAACTTTCCATCCTTCATCATTAAAATTTGAATTAGAGCCCTCAATGTATTTTGGTGGTATATAAATTGGCATTTTAAGACCATTTTTTGTTATAAAACCATTGCCATAATCTTTACACTGCCCATTTGTTTCTTGATAATATTGTTCTTTTTCAGATGTTTTCCTAAAAATTCTCTCTGATTCTAATTTGCCGTATGTACCTATCTCTAAATCACCCAATACATCACTTTTCAACGCATCTCTATCTTCAACTACTGTCTTTGAGTAATCTTTATTATTTACACAAATTCCATTATCCTCAAAAAACCTCTTTATATGAGTTACTTTACTTATAAATTGATCATATAATTTTTCAAACCAGTTTTGTAAAATACTGCCCCCACTCATATTTACTTCCTTATGTTTTATTTCATTCATCTCTGTTCCACATGAATTATTATTTATACCTAATAATCCATTAAGAAGATTTTGTATCTGTTGTTCACCATCACTATATTCCGTTATTGCCTTATTAATAATTTGACTTGTATTATAAGTATTTTCTATAAGATTTTGAAAATCATTTACCAAAGTATTAAATTGGTTACTAATATTATCTCTTCTTATGATATCAGTGTCAACAGAATTCTTAATAATTTTGAATCTATCAAAAATATAGTCTATTCTTTTATTTACTTCTATTATGTCGTTTTCTTTTTCAGATAAAGTATTCAAATTGTATTTTGTTTGTCCCATGATTAGCTCCTTCCATCTTTCATTATTATATCTTTCTATAATTAATTTTCAACAAATCCTGACGAACGACATGATTTATGGGATAGAATACATATTTTTATGACATATGTTTTGTATGTTATAAAATTTCATTACTAAGAATTATATAAAGATATTATAAGTTTATTACCTAATAATATCAACTTACGATTTCTTATTTACTATAAGTGTATCCTTAAAATATGAGACTACTTCTATTGATATACTTAACACAAATAGAGCGGTGAAATTACAAATTCTTGTAATTTTACCGCTCTACGCTAAAGAGTCTACAATACAATCCTTATATACCATTACAGTAAATCTCAAACAAAAACATAGACCCTTATAGCAAGGTAGGATTTATGAAAAATAAAAAGTATTAATCTGTTACCCTAACAATAATCTTATCTTCAACCAATAAAGATTTATCTAACCAAAGTTTATCTAGTTTCATTATACTATCATATGTCCCCTGTTTTCTATCCTCATCTATGTAAAATTCCCTCTTATCATAACCCTTGTTCTCATATTTTATTATTACTTCAGTTTCACCCATCAGAATACTGAAATCAAAACTTTCAAAAGGTATATTCTTAGATGGTTGAATCCATATACCCTTATATTCAGGTTGGAATCCTAGTATATATCTAATGAATATCTTTAACAATACATTGGAACTTCCTGTCTGCCAATCATGCATTGATTCCCCGTCAATGCATTTCTCTTCATTATAACCATAGGAATTAGGCATTATATAAGGCGAGCAAGAAATCTTATCATGGGTTATGGGTAGAGATTTGTTGAGTTGCTCCCATGCTAGTTCACTGCTTCCCATTCTAAATAGTGCCATTATACCAAACATTGAAGCATGGATATATGAAGCACCATTTTCTGCTGTACCCGCTGGTAAATTAGGTATTCTACCAACACCCTTAATTCCTCTCTCAAAATGAGGTTCAAATGTTTTTAGTCCATATTTGGAATCAAGCCTTGCAAAAGCTCTAATAATGGTACTTCCTATACTTGGATCTTGGTCATACAGACCAGAAAGTACCCAAAAAGCATTAGAAGTAAGTCCATCTCTTTCTACACCATCAGGGTCATTGAAGCTGCCTACATAATAGCTTTTCTCATCTCCCCAACCGTGAACTATTTTTTTGACATCTTCTCTTGAAATGACAGCATGTTCTTTTAACCCATGCTCAATCTCAATTCTTACTTTTTTATATTGTTTTATCTTATCTTCATATTTATTTGCATCTAATAATTCTAGAAGCTCTATCATCTCATTAATATTTTGGTAAACTTGTAAGGTTGCCATGACAGATACACCTGTTCCGTACTCCTTACTTTTATCTTTACTAACACCCAAACCGTCAAGTGCATCGTTCCAATCACCATATAACGCACACACACATTTTGTATTTTCATGATCCCTGTTGACCAACAAGTAATCCATAATATCAAATAAATGTTGTAAAACAGTACTTTGCTTATTACTTTTTTGCACACTATGAATTTTATCCTCTATGATTTCATAATAACCGCATACTTCATCCAAGAAATCAAAATCACCTGTGAACTTCAAATAACTTGATATTGCAGTTATAACCCAGACCCCTTGGTCAATAAATGGTCTTAAATCCATTGCAGGAGGTTCTCCTTCCCTTTTGGGAAGAGAATATTGTCTTGGACATCTTCCATTAGGTGCAATGAAATTAAGTGCCTCCAGCATTTTATCTCTAGCCACCTTAGGCTGCCAATACAAAAGTCCTTCTATAGCTTGGAATATATCTCTTATTCCAATCAGGGAAAAGCTTGATAATTGAATGTATCCTTTAATAACTGAACAAAATTCAACTTGTTTTTTGAGGTGTTCAAAAAATGAATTAAGTACATAAGGTTTTACCAATGAATCCTTAGTCTCTTTTCCAAATGCTAAGTTAAGCTTTGATTGTCTATCCCTTTCTTCTTGTTCAATTTCCTGCAATAAACCATCAATGTCATCACAAGAATTATAATCCTCCAATAAGTTTCTTTTTGCATCATCAGAAAAAGTATAACCAACAGTTAAATCTATCCTAGCGTTTTCTTTGATATTTATTTTCATCAAATCTCCTGCAATAGCTGTTTCTGTAAAAGTACAAATAGGTTGATGTTCACCAAAAGTACCCTTATATAATGCAGATGGTGTATGAAGACTTTTTCTGATACCACCAACATATTTGTATCTAGAAGTGGTTAGTTCAGATTTTATTAGTTCTGAATTCTCATCTAACTTGAAATATCTATTAATAACACCATAATTAGCCTTCATAGATGATCTATCCAGTTCTTCGTATGTCTCTACTACAAAGCTTCCTAATTTATTGGCCTCCCCTACATCTATATAACTAACCTGCCTGAACCATCTGTCAGTAGAGTTTTCAACAATAGCATTCTTCAAGAATGGATTGAGATAAGATGAAATAAATATTTCTTTATTATCTTCATTATTATTATCAGCTGTTATTGTAAAATACACCTTGTTTTTCTCATCAACAAATACTCTGACTGCAAATAGCATATTATCGTATTCTGTCATGTAATACGTTGCACCCTTAGTGAATATTGTATATCTTTCTACCTCTAAATGTTCAGCTTCCTCAATGACTGGTACTGATAATAAAGGTATAACTCTATATCTATTATTATCTTTAATTCCTGCAAAAAAAGCTATTTTAGGTTCTGCACCCTCGGATGCCCTTATGAATGGAGAGAATAATCCTTCATTACAATGCATGTATCCAGAAGAATAAGCCCAGAAATTAAAACCTTTCTGCCCGTAAGGATATCTGCATTCTCCATCATCTCTAGGCATCACCAGTATATTACTATCATCAATAAAATATGTATTACCAGGCATTTTATTGATGGTATATCCTGATTTACTATCTTTTATATTATGATATTCATTTGAAAATCCTTTAACGATCATAGTAATATCTTTCATTGTTTTCCTCTTCCTTATTAAGACACGAGAAAATAATTGACTAGTTTATTTTTTCTCATACCTATCGTTATTTACTTACAAAAAAATTCTTTAGCTCTATTATATCCGAACTTTTCTTTTCCAAAGATAGCATTAGAGACTCCTTCTAATATACTTGGAGTTAAACCACCTGTTATAATCACATAATCTGAGTATTTTGCTAAGATTTTTGCATCCATTGGACTTCTAGTAGCAATGGATATAACCTTCTTATTAGGACAAAATTTTCTAAATTCCTTTAGTACTTCAATTTGTCTATCAAAGCGATAAGCATTAACAGTAGTAAATATTAGTACATCAGATATAATTCCTACATCTGCTAATGATATGATTTCTTCATCTGTAGGATGCCAAGGCATAATTGCCTCTTTTATATTGCTATGATAACCTTTTTTCTTAATAATATCTCTTAATGATATATCATATAGATTAGTAGCATCTGACATTACCAGTCTAGCTGGATTACCTAGTACTATACCTATTTTATCTTCTTTATCTATCCTTATTGGCAGTTCTTCTTGGTTCCCCTTATATAGTATTAATCCTTTTGCTGCTATCTTGGCTGATAGTTCTTTCCCATAGTTGCTATCGTATTCTTTTTTATCTGGTATTTCACCTACATTTGCTTTTTTCTTATACTCAAGAATTCTTATCACAGATTCTTCTATTTGGGATTGTTCTATTTCACCATTGATGACACAATCATATACATAATCTACAAACCATTCACTAGCGCAAGTTGATATAATTAAATCCACTCCTGCATTGATGGCTAGTTTAATGGATTCTTTTTCACCGTATTCATTAAGTACAGCTTTCATTATTAAGTCATCACTAACTATTAATCCCTGGAACCCAAGATCTTTCCTCAGATATGTTAATATTTTTTTAGATAATGATGCTGGATATTCCACATCCAGTGCTTCAAATATACCATGATGTGTCATTATACAACTTACACCTTTTTCTATGGCTTTCTTAAAAGGTAATATCTCTACATCTTCTAATCTTTCTCTATCATATGGGTTTCTATCAACTTGAAAGTGAGTATCTACTTTAGTAATCCTCATACCTGGAAAATGTTTGCCACAGGCAAGGATTCCTTCATCTTCAAGTCCTTTTATGAATGCTGAACCCATATCAGCTACAACTTCTGGTTCTGTAGAAAATCTTCTATTATCTACGACTGGAACACCTTCTTTGACGTCATAATCAACATCTAGAACTGGAGCATAACATATATTTATTCCTGCATATTTTAATTCTTTTCCTACGTGTTTTCCTTGAAGATATGCCAAATTTTCATCATTGGCGAATCCCATGCTCATGTTACCAGGGAAAATTGTAGTACCGTTAAAAATAGCTGTCAACTGTCCGCCTTCTTGGTCTATAGTTAATAAAAACGGTAAGTTATATTTATTTTCTTTAGCATAAGATTGAATTTTTTTAGTCATATTATGTAATTGCTCTATATCTCTAACATTATTGCCTGAAAAAAATATTACTCCACCAAGTAGATTTTTTCTATTGAGTTCCTTTAGATTTTCAGGTAAATCATCATAACCTTGATAATATTGCATATACATCTGCGCTATCTTTTCTTTTAGAGTCATCTCAGCTAATATCTTGTTTACATCTATCAAATTTCTCACCTCAAATTTTGTTTTAATTCACATTAAACATACTCATTTAATAACCCAATATGAATATTTAATAATTACTTATGACCGACCACCTACAAGTTCTACTTATTATCAGCAACTCCCAAAAACTTCACCATATCATCTACTATTTCATTGGCTTTTTCTTTATTATCCATTTCTCCGAATATACGTATTAACGGTTCTGTACCTGAAAATCTAGCAATTAACCATCCTCCGTTTTCAAAGTATACCTTTACTCCATCTAAATAACTTACTTCACCTATTTCATAATTAAATTTTGGAAGCTTTTTTTGTTTATATAATATATCCACTAACTTCTCTTTATCTTCGTTAGCGAATTTGCAGTCAAATTCAACCATCTCAAATCTACCAAACTCATTATCAAGTTCATCCAACATTCTGGCTAATCTTTTACCTGTTATGCTTATCATCTCTACAAGTAAACCTGCTGCAAATACACCGTCTTTTCCTTTTATATGTCCCCTTATTGTTAAACCGCCACTGCTCTCACCGCCGATGACAGCATCTGTTTCTTCCATCTTGGAACTAACATGTTTGAATCCCACTGGTACCTCATAACAATTTTCACCGTATTTTTTTGCTATCTCATCTAATAAGTGTGTTGTTGCAACATTTCTGACAACTGGACCTTTCCATCCTTTATACTTCAACAAATAATAATATAACAATGACATTATCTTATTAGGGTGTATAAAGTTCCCATTCTCATCTATGATACCTAATCTATCTGCATCCCCATCTGTCCCTATACCCAAATCATATTTTTTATCGACTACTATTTCTCGTAATCTTTTTAATGTGACAGCTGTTGGTGAAGGTAATCTGCCACCGAACATAGTATCATGTCTATCATGAATTACATCAATTTCACAACGTGCTGTAACTAATATAAGCTGTAAAGCTGTTTTTGATACCCCAAACATAGGGTCTAGTAGAATCTTTAGATTCTTGTTCCTAATAGCTTTCAGATCCAATTTGTTGATTATTGTATCCACATAGTCATTAAGTGGATTAATTTTTTGTATTATTCCTGTTTCTATTCCTTTTTCGAATGGAATCCATATGATCTTATCTTCTTCTATTTCATTAGCTGATGTTTCAATTACATTGGTTACATCAATAGTTGCATCCCTACCGCCTTTTGTGAATATCTTTATTCCGTTATATTCCGCAGGATTATGACTAGCGGTTACTGCCATACCATAATCTAGCTCAAGAGTTTTCACACTATACATAATCATAGGTGTCGGTGCTATTTTATTGATAAAGTATACTTTAATACCGTTTCCAGCAAATACTTCTGCTAACCACTTAGCTGATATATCAGATATGAATCTTCTATCAAATCCTATGACAATGCTTTTATTAATACATTCTTCTTTTATGATGTTAGATATCCCTTGCCCTACCTTTACTATATTGCTCTTTATGAATTCGTCACCTATTATAGCTCTCCAGCCACCAGTTCCAAAATGAACCATACTCTAACTCTCCTTTTTAAGTTATTTCTTATATGTAGCTATTACTAAAACTAATACTTCTAACCTTTTACTGCACCTGCTGTCATACCTTCAACTATCTGATTTTGAGCTATTATATAAACTGTTAATACTGGAATTATGATAAGAACTATTACCGCACATAGTAACCCATAATCTGTACCATACTGACTACTTATTTCAGTTAATAATCTATTGATAGGGAATTTACTTTTTGATCTTATTATTATCAATGAAGTAAATAGATCGTTGTAAGACCATAAGAAAGCAAATGTTGCTGTAGTTGCTATAGCTGGTTTTGTAATCGGCATAATTATTCTTGAAAATACCTGCCATGCACTACTTCCTTCTACAATAGCCGCTTCTTCAAGTTCTTTTGGAATTGTTTCCATAAAACTTGTTAAAAGCATAATAGTAAAGGGTAGATTATTAGCAATCTGTGGTAAAATAACTCCTCTATAAGTATCAATGAGTCTCCATCCTAATAACATTCTAAACACTGGTAATATAGTTGCGAATATTGGTATCAATAAACTTCCGACAACTAATGTTTTTATTAATTTTCGTCCTTTGAATTCAAATCTTGCGAGAACAAAAGAAGCTAATGAACCCAAAAACACTGCGAATATAACAACTGATCCAGAGATTATTAAGCTATTTGCATATCCTTTAAATATATTCATTCTTACAATAGCTGTCTTAAAATTATCCCATAACAGACTTGTTGGCATTGTGAATGAACTATTCATTATATCGTTTGATGTTTTGAAAGCATTCTGCACTACCCATATCATAGGATAAATAGTCGTTATCGCAAACAAAGATAAGAATATGTAGATTAAGAGTGTTCCAATACCAAATTTTTTCTTCTTCATGCCTATAACTTTTTTCTTGCCCATATGTACTACATCCTTTCTTTATAATAAATAAAACACTAATATGTAATAGTATCTTTTTTAAATATCTTATTAACTATGAAAATAGTTAATAATCCTAAAACTACAATTAGTACTGAAATAGTTGCAGCGTATCCGAAAGTATTATCTGCAAAAGCTTTTTTATACATATACAATCCTAATATCTGTGATTTATTTAATGGTCCTCCTTCAGTTATTACAAGAACCATGTCAAAGACTTTTAGAACTCCATTTATAGCAAGAATAAGGCAAGTAATTATTACATTCCTAATCAATGGTAATGTAATATAAATTGTTTTTGTAAATCCATTTATGCCATCTAAATGTGCCGATTCATACAATTCTCTTGGAATCTGTTTAATTGCTGTAAGAATGATTATGAAATAGAATCCTATGTACTGCCAAACTATGGGAATGGAAACCATCTTGACAGCAGATTTTAATGTAATCCAATTCCTTCTCTCTTGTCCTAATGCTTCCATTATGGAATTAAGTAGTCCAACATCGTATGAGTAGACTAATTTGAACATCATACCTATTGCTGTTGCAGATATGACAATAGGGAAAAAATAAACTGTTCTAAAGAACTTTTGTCCTTTTGTTATACTATCCACCATACAAGCTAATATGATAGCTATTCCTACTTCAAATACACAAACATATAACATGATTTCATAAGTATTCCTAACAGCTATTTTTATAGTATCATCATTTAATAATCTCCTATAGTTGTCTAGCCCGATGAATGTAGATTCTAGAAATCCATCTGATTTATAAAAGCTATTTATAAAGTTCATAATGAATGGATAAAACATGAAAACAGCTAAAAATATTAATGCAGGTAATAAAAATGAAACTATTATTATATTCCTACTTCTACTGTTACCTCTCATTAATGCATCCTCCTAACTAATTATGTCTAATATATTACGATAATTTATTACCATATCAATTAATTTCATAATTTTCAATTTATTTTTATAAGGGCTGTATCATAATACATTTTTTATGACTATCGACTTTTGTAAGATAGACTATGTTTAGCTTACTGGGATATTAACGTAAAATGTATTTAATACAGCCCCTTTATTAATTCTATTGGTTATGTTATCTTAGTTTTTTTATAGATTCTTTATCTTTCGTTAGTTTCTTTTACAGCTTGTAGAACTTCTTCAGGAGTTTTTTGACCTTCAACTATGAAAGGTATTCCATCTTTTACAATTACATTAAATGCTTCTGGTGATAATCTAGAGTCAATAGGCATATTCAATGTTTTTGCATTTGCTACCATTTTATGACCTTTTATGTATAATTCATGTAATCCTTCAACTTCTACTTTAGCTGATGGTGAACCACCATTTGCAGCAGCGATAGCTTTAATTTTATCAGCTGAAGTTAAGAAAGATACTAAATCAATAACTGCTTGTTGTTTATTTTTATCTTCATATGAACTTCTACTTACATAATATCCAGTTGAGAATCCTGCAATAATGGATGTTGAATCCATCTTATCACTAGCAGCTGGCATTGGAATTACATCCATTTTATCTCTTAATTCGTCCTCACATCCTCCAATGAACCATGAACCTTCAAGTATCATTGCAGCTTTTTCTTGTTTAAACAAGTTTTGAGCCATTTCAATGTCCATTACTAGTGAATCTTTTGCAAAAGCTTCTTTTTCATATAGATCTTTAATATTATTGAATGCTTTCACCCAATCCTCAGGAGCACCATTTTCTAATACATCCAAGTGACCTTCAGCACCAGCTTGTGATAATACAAAATGTTCTATCATATAATGTGATTGAGCTATTGGTCCAGCAAATGGAACTATATCATTTTCTTTTAGTACTTCAACAGCTTTTTGGAATTTATCCCATGTAGTTGGTAAATCAAGGTTGTACTTATCAAATAATTCTTTGTTGACAAAAAGTCCTTCATAGAATCCAGTTAAAGGTAATGCATATATGTTTCCATCTGCTTCACGAATAGAATTTTTGATTCCATCTGTAATGTCTTTACCTACTTCAGGGAAATCTTTCCATATTTCATCATATGACATAACTTTTTTACTATTAATAATTCCTTTTACATCTGCACCTGTATAGAAGAAAGTAATATCTGCTTCATTACCTGATGAAAAATCTGTTTTTACTTTTGTTCTATATTCGTCCCCAACAGATGTCATTGACTCATTTTTAATCTTAACATTTGGATGTAATTCCATAAATTCTTTTATAGATTCTTCAAATGTTCCTGTTGATGGATCAGTTCCACCAAACATAGTTGCAATTCTTAATTCCACTTTTTTTACTTCTTTATTATCATTATTATCTTGTTCTTTATTATTGGTATCCTCTACTGTTGTTTGATTTGAATCAGTAGCCTTCTTCTCACCACAACCTACAACCAATACACATAATAATGATATTGATATTAATAACGCCATAATCTTAGAACCTGTTTTCATAATGTGACTCCTCCCTGATTGTTATTATTTTTTTATATTTATTACAGTAATATAATATCATGCACATTAAACAATTCCTAGAAGTCAATCTTGCACTTTATTGTATAATTTTGTTTAATATAATATTTATACCCTTAATAACTTCGACAACATGCAAAAAAAGTAACTATTCCATTTTATTCTTATATAAAAACTTACCTATAGCATAAAAAAGCATGCAGTTTTAATGCATACTTTTTTATGAAAAACTGTAGATTCCGTAATAATCACTTGCTATCTTTATCCCATTTTTTATTTCGGTATTGGTTTGGAGTTATACCCACATGCTTTTTAAAAGTCTTAGAAAAATATGGAGTATCTGAATAACCCACCATTTCTGTGATTTCATATACTTTATAATTAGTAGTTGTCAATAATTTTTTAGCTTCTTGTATTCTAACTTCATTCAATAATTCTATAAAACTATTACCCACTTCTTTTTTTAATATCTTACACAGGTACCAAGAACTTATGTATAAATGGTCTGCTACTGTTTGCAAATCTAGTTTACTACTATAATTCTCTTTAATATATTTGATAGCCTGTCCTGTCAAAAACCTGACTTTATCATCTTCATTATCATTACTTTCCTCTTTAACGTCACTTAACGCATTGAATTTGTATAGCTTTTTTCTTAGATTCTCTATGTCTTTTACTTTTGTCCTTTCATCATCTAAGATATTGATTGCCTCTAATATTGCATTTTTTATATCTTCTAGGTTAGTTGGTTTCAATAAGAATTGAGTGACACCTAGAGTGAGAGCTTCTCTTGCATATTCAAACTCTCTATATCCAGTTAATATGATGAATTTTGTGTCTTTACATTTTTCCTTTATCTTCTTGATCATCTCTAGCCCTGATAATTTTGGCATCTGAATATCAGATATAATAATATCCGGTTTTAACTCATTAGCTAATTCTAAACCTTCTTTACCATCTTCCGCAACACCAACTACTTCACATTCAATTTCATCCCATGGAACAAGTTTTTTTAATCCTTCAATTATTATTTCTTCGTCGTCAATAAGCAATATTTTATACATTGAAAACTCCTCCTTTTAATTGTTTGTAGGTGATACTGTTTTTGGAACCTTAAGTGTCACTTTTGTACCTTCTGTATATGTACTTTCTATGGAAATCTGTGCCTTTTTCCCATATATAAGCAACAGTCTTCTATAAACATTCTTAAGCCCTATACTCTTGGAATTTTCTTGTTCTTCTGCAATATATCTATTTTCACTCAACTCAATATTGATAGATTGTAGTCTTGGTATTTCTATACCTGCTCCATTATCTTCTACTTCTATTATCAATTTTTCATCTTTCTCAGTTATACGTAATATTATTTTACCTCTGCCTACAGGTTCAATACCATGTTTTATAGCATTTTCAACTAAAGGCTGAATAATTAGTTTTGGTAATTTTTCTTTTAGTGTTTTTTTATCAATGATTTTATTGTATTCTATTTTCTTTCCGAATCTTTTTTGTATTAAGAATAAGTAACTGTCCATATATAGTATCTCTTGTTCTATAGTAGAGAATTTTTCTCCACTTCTGTTCATATTGGCATCCATAAGCTTAGATAATGCTTGTACCATTTCTGCAATATCCTGCTCTCCTAATAATTGTGCTTTCCAATTGATAGTCTCTAAAGTATTATATAGAAAATGAGGATTAATCTGTGATTGTAAAGCTGATATCTCTGCATTTTTCCTTGCTATTTCTTCTTCATAAACACATTCAACAAGATACTTCAGTTTCTTAGCCATACTATTGAATGAATTATACAGATAACCTATTTCGTTCTTTCTTATAATATCTATACTTGTGTTTAATTCTCCTTTTTCAATATCTTTCATCTTAGATACCAATAAATTAAATGGTGATATTATTTCACTATATATCATATTTGCTATGATGATATATATAGGCATACTAACGATACACAGGATTATGATAAGATCAAATACCTTCCTAGTATCTGATATCAGCATGTCTGTAGTTATTACACTAATTATTTTCAGATTGACATCATCTATGTTTTCAACAATTACATAATAGTTATTTCCGTTGATAGTATGTTCATATGTCCCTTTCTCATTAAGATATATTTTCTTGTTTTCTACAATTTCATTATTATAATTTCTGCCAGCATATACGATTTTATCACCATCATAGGTATATAAATAAGTTGATTCAGCTGGTTCTCTATATGTATGGCTCAGAATTTCTTGTAGATAGTTATTATCAATTCGAAATGACATTATACCAATCTTTTCAAAACTGTTGATATCATATATGGAGCGTACCAAATATATATATTGCCCATTATCTTCTTTATCAAAATAGTATAATACTTGATTATTGTCTTTTGTTACTTCCTTGAATTTTTCTTTTGGAATTTTTCCTATATCAACCAGCCCTTTTTCTTTGGCGGCATAATAAACACTGTCATCACTTAGGAACTGCATGGTGACTAAATCAAATTCTTGCTTAGCAAATATAGTTGATTTTAGATATTTATTCATGTCTTTTTGGAATTTATAATCAAGCATGGTATTATTAATATCAATAACTTTTGGCTTGGACCTGAATAAATCGTAAGCATCAATATTATAAAGGACTTCCTGAAATATCTGTTCCATGAAATCAAGATCATTAGACATCCTGACCTTAGCATTCATGACATCATTTTCAACATAACTTACAAAACGATCTTTTATTATTTTTTCGTTATTGTACATACCAAATATAATAACTAATATAATAGGATATAATATCATAATTAGTCCAAGTACTATTATTTTTTTCTTAATGGCTATATTATGGAAACCATCCGCAATATTTTTCACTTATTTTCTCCTCACCTAATATTTATGCATAATATTATAAATTTTTAATCTTATATCTTACTTTATTATAATAACAACCATCATAAAAAATCAAGTAAATAACATAATAATATGACAAAAATCTGCATAAAATACAGAAAAAAGCTGATAAGATATAAAATCCTACCAGCTTTTTATCACTATTTATGTGTATACTTTATTACTTTTCACTAACAAAAGCTACTCCAGAACTTGTACCTATTCTATCAGCTCCTGCTTCAATCATAGCTACAGCAGTTTCATAATCTCTTACTCCACCAGATGCTTTTACTTTTGCTTTCTCGCCTACAGTTTCTTTCATCAATTTGACATCTTCAAGTGTTGCACCACCTGTACTGAATCCAGTTGAAGTTTTAACAAAATCTGCTCCAGCTTTTACAGATAATTCACAAGCTTTTACTTTCTCTTCATCTGTTAGGAGACATGTTTCGATGATAACTTTTACATAAGCTTTTCCTTCAGCAGCATTCACTACGGCTTTGATATCTTCTTCTACTTCTTCATATTTTTTACTTTTTAGACAACCTATGTTAATAACCATATCTACTTCATCTGCACCATTTTTAATGGCATCTGCTGTTTCAAAAGCTTTTACCTCTTTTGGCGTTGCTCCTAGAGGAAAGCCTATTACTGTACAAGTCATGACATCAGTTTCTTTTAATGATTCTGCCACAAATTTTACGTAAGAAGGATTAATGCATACAGAAGCGAAATTGTATTTTTTAGCTTCATCACATATTCTCTTAACATCTGCTTCACTAGCATTTGGTTTTAATATTGTATGATCTATATATTTTGATAAATTCATTGTAATCTCCTTTTAGTACTAGATTCATTAAGCTATTCTAAGTACTTTTAACTTTGATTATTAATCTTCTTTAGTTACTATATCATCAACATTGTCTTTAGTTACTAATGTTGAATCTAATATGATATTTTCTTCTATTTCTTCTCCATTAAGATAATCTAATCCCATTAATACTGCATTTTTTCCTAAGAAGAAAGGTGGTTCAGCAATTGTTGCTTCTAATTTGTCGCCTCTTATAGCTTCTAATGATGGATCAATAGCATCACAACCAATTAAAACTATGTCATCTAATCTTCCAGCTGCTTCAATAGCTTCTAGAGCACCTAGAACCATTTCATCATTAGCTGCGTATACTCCATCAATCTCAGCATTGGCTTGTAAAATGTTTTCCATAACTTTCATTGCTTCAGCTCTATCAAAATTAGCACTTTGAGTAGCAACAACTTCAAATCCTTCTGTCTTATCTACTATTTCATTGAATCCTTTGCTTCTGTCTTGAGCAACGTTAGTACCCATTATACCCATGATCTCAACTATTTTACCTTTTCCTTTAAGTACATCAACTAAATATTCTCCTGCAATATTGCCAGAATGGATTGCATTGAATCCCATATGTGCTACAACTTCTCCGCCTTTTGCATCTCTATCGATTGTAATGACAGGTACTTTTTTTTCATTAGCTGTTTCAATTGCGGCTACTATAGCATCACTATCACATGGATCGATAATAAGTAGATCCAAATCTTTTTGTAATAGATTCTCTACATCAGTTTGTTGTTTACTTGGTTGATTTTGCGCATCTGTAACAAATAATTCAACATCGTTATCTTTTGCACCTTTTTTAGCACCATTTGAAACGTCAACAAAGAATGGATTGTTTAAAGTATTCATAGATAAACCAATCTTGATTTGTTTTGTTTCAGAATCTTTTGAATTGTCATCCTCTTTACTAGTACCATCTGATTTTTGTCCACAACCTACTACCGAAAACATGAGAGTTAAAACTAAAATACCTACTAAAAATTTTTTCATTTTAATATCCTCCTTAAAGTTTTATTATTCATCTAGTTTTGATGAAACTGATTTAAATTTACTGTCTGCCAAAACAGCCAGCAAAATAACAAATCCTTTAACAATGTCTGATGCAAATGGATTTACATCAATTAATACTAATATGTTATCCAGTACCCCTAAGATCAATGCTCCAAATACTGTAGGAATAATTGCTCCTTGTCCACCAGAAAGGCTAGTCCCTCCCAAGATTACTGCTGCTATTGCATCCAACTCATAGCCTTTACCAGCTGTTGGTTGTGCAGAACCTAACCTAGCGGTTAATATCAATCCAGTTAAACCTGCCAATAATCCACTTATTGTATATACTAGAGTTTCTACCTTCTTGACATTGATACCAGATAATCTAGTTGCTTCTCTATTACCACCTATACTGAATACACTTCTTCCAAAAGCAGTATATTTAAGTATAAAAAACCCAATTGCAAATACAACTATCAATATAATAATTGGAAAAGGTATACCAAATACATAACCCTTACCTATAAAATTGTAAACTTTTGATCTTGCCGCTATAGGAGAACCATTAGTAAATACTAATACGAATCCTCTAACAAAAGTCATAACTGCCAATGTTGCTATAAATGGAGGTAAATTCCCTTTAGTGATTATGAGTCCGTTAAATGCTCCACATATACTTCCTACTATTAAGGCAACAATAATAGCTAGCACTACACTGTTGGTATTTATTAATGTATAAGCTGATAATGCTCCTGATATAGCTACTATGGAACCTACAGATAAATCAATACCACCTGTCAAAATTACAAATGTCATACCCGATGCAATAATTGCAATAATAGATACTTGTCTTATTACATTCAATAAGTTATTAAATGTTAGAAATGAATTAGATAAACATGTTGCAATTATTAAAATCAAAACTAATACTGATACAGTTCTATATTTTGTTAATAACTTCAATCCTATTTTTTTCATATTCATTTTATTCAACCCCTCCTGCTCCAGATGCATATGATAATACATTTTCTTGTGTTAATTTATCCTTGCTGATTGATGCTGCAATTTCACCTTCTCGCATGACCAATCCTCTATCACTCATTCCAATTAGTTCAGGTAGATCAGATGTAATTAAGACAATACTGATTCCCTGTTGGGTAAGTTCGTGCATTATATTATATATCTCTGCTTTTGCTCCAATATCAATACCCCTTGTAGGTTCATTCAAGAATATTATTTCTGGATTAGTTTCTAGCATTTTTCCAAATACAACTTTTTGCTGATTACCACCACTTAGATTTCCTACAATCTGATTAGGTGATGAAACTTTTATATTTAATTTTTTAATCTCTTTTTTAGACATTGCCATATCTTTTTTATCTGATAGAAGTCCTTTTGACATTATAGCTTTTAGGGAGGCAAGTGAAATGTTTTCTTTTACATTCCTAACTAAAACCAGTCCTTCATTTTTTCTGTCATCTGATACAACAAAAATTCCTTTTGAAAGAGCTTGTGCAGGATTTTTTATCTTTACTTTTTTACCATTCATCAAGACTTCGCCATCATAGTCTCCATAATATCCTGCTAGTAATTTTGATAATAATATATTACCTGACCCTAACAATCCAGCTATTCCTAAAATTTCACCTTTGTGTAATTTGAAAGAAACGTCATTTATACTATTTTTATATCTAATATTTTTTGCTTCGAACACTACTTCTTTTGACCTGACATAATTTCTTTCAGGGTATAAGTTGGTTAAATCACTTCCAACCATCAAACGAACTATTTCATCATGATCTGTATCTTTCGTCAACATACTCTTGATGAACTTACCATCCCTAAAAATAGTGACTCTATCTGTTATACGAAATATTTCATTCATTCTATGTGAAATGTAGATAATTGCAATGTTCTCTTGCTTGAGGTTTTCAATTATACCAAATAAGCATTCTATTTCTTCATCTGTTAATGCAGCTGTAGGTTCATCCATGATAATTACTTTTGAATTTATTGATAGACATTTTGATATTTCAATCATCTGGGCTTCAGCAACAGATAAATCTTTTACAAGTTTTTTGGGACTTATATTCAATCCAACTTTTGCTATCAACTCTTTGGCATTTTGATTCATTTTTTTCCAATCAATAATGCCTCTCTTATTAACGGGATATCTGCCTAGAAAAATATTTTCAGCTACAGTAAGATGCGGTATTAGATTAAATTCTTGATAAATCATTGATATACCTAATTCTTGTGCTTCTTTTGTAGAAGAAAATTTAACGTTTTTACCTTGATAAAGCATATTACCAGAAGTATATTCCTGCGCACCGGATATTATTTTCATTAAAGTAGATTTACCTGCTCCGTTTTCTCCACATAAAGCATGTACTTCTCCTTCATATATCTCTAATTTAACATTATCTAATGCTTTTACACCTGGAAATATCTTAGTGATATTCTCTAACTCTAGAATTAGTTTCTTATCAGCCATCTTCTGCCCCTTTCTCATATATATTTATGTAACCCCTTACATTCTCCTCACTGTCATAATTTAGTAAGCACATCCACTCACTAATATAATACTTGGATATGGTGTGAATTCACCAGTTCTTATTATTCCTCTTGCGCCTTTTGTCTTTTCCTTAAATATCACATGTGGAACATACTCTACTTCCATATCATCTGGAAATAAGTCAATAATTTCTTTATGCATATCTGGACTAACAGTTTGTAACTCTTCTGCCAATATTATTTTCTCCACAACTAGAGATTTTAACACTTCTTTTAATACATCTAGATATCTTGGTTCATTAGGTTTCCATGCCAAGTCTATTCTTTCTACATCTAGTGGCATAGGTAATCCAGCATCACTAACTACAATTGTATCTTTGTGCCCCAATTCAGCAAACAGATTTGCCATCTGAGGATTAAGAATTCCACCTTTTAACATTTTATGTCCTCCTTGTTTAGTTGGTTGCATTGTCTATTATAAAATTGTTAATAGCATCTCTTGTTGGCATTGCAGGTGCAGTACCTATTTTTGTAACTGATAAAGCTCCTACAGCATTTCCGAATTCAGCAGCTTCAAAGATTCCTTTATCTTCTCCTAATGCTGTTACGAAACCGCCATTAAAAGCATCTCCTGCTCCTGTAGTATCAATAGCATCTACTTCATATCTTGGGATTATTCTTTCTTCATCATTGCATCTTACATAGGCTCCTTGACTTCCCATAGTTATAATTACATTTTTGACACCTTTTTCAATAAAAACATCTGCTGCTTTCTTAGCATCATCCATGTCTTCAATCTCTATACCAGTGAGAATTGAGGCTTCTACTTCATTAGGTGTGATAATATCGATTTTTGATAGTAATTCATCTGATATAGGCTGGATAGGTGCTGGGTTAAGAACAGTTGTTATGTTATTTCTCTTTGCTATATCTACTGCTAACTCAACAGCTTCTAAATTAGTTTCCAACTGAGTTAAGAATACTTTTGCTTCTTTTATCTTATCTTCACATTGCGATATTTCTTCATCTTTGATATTGCCACAAGCTCCTGAGGTAACTAAAATACTGTTTTGACTAGTATTCTCATCTACTAATATTAATGCTGTACCCGTTTCTATTTCCTTATCTTCAAACACATAGCTTGTATCCATACCTTCTTTTATAAAAAAATCAGTTGCAACTTTTCCGAATAGGTCGTTTGCTATCTTTGTAATCATAGTTACATTTGCTCCTGCCCTATTGGCTGCTACTCCTTGATTAGAACCTTTTCCTCCAGGACCCAACTTGAACATTGAGCCTTTTACAGTTTCTCCTGGCTTAGGTAAGTGGTCTGCTCTTCCCATTAAATCAACAACAAAGCTGCCTAGAATAACAATGTTTGGTCTCATAAAACTTCCTCCTTTTTAGTGGTACCGCTTACATTTTGATTTAAAAAAATTTATTTTGCTTTTTTTTCTGAACCTCTAATTATTAATGTTGGTAATAATATAATTCTTTTCGTATCTTGATTATCAACGTTTTGTTCATCTAATCTTTCTAACAATATTTTCATTGCAACTTCGCCCATTTGTGCAGTAGGACGTGCTACAACACTAATATCCATATTCATAATACTCAATAGTTCTATTTCGTCAAATCCTATCAATGCCATATCTTCTGGAATCCTAACATTAGATTCTGTTAATGCTTTTATACATCCTAGATTCATCATGTTATTGGATACAAATATAGCTGTAGGAGGATCTTCCATTTCTAAAATTTCTTTAGTTAATTCATAACCGCTTTTTAGTCTAAAATCGCCATAGAATATATATTTATCATCTATTTCAATTCCGTTCATTGTCAATGCTTTTTTATATCCTCTTAGTCTATCTCTACCTGGCTTAGAACTCAGTGGTCCTGAAATGATTGCTATTTTTCTATGTCCCTCTTTGATAAAACACTCAATAGCATCGTAAGTTCCTGAAATACTATCTAGAAATACACCATCAAACTTAGAGTACTTAACATCTCTATCTAACAGCACTACGGGAACATTAAGATTTTCTAAAATACTCAAGTACTCAGCATTAAACTTATCATTATCCGCTGTTGGAGTAATTATTAATCCTCTTATCCTTTGACGCTTAAGCATTTCAA
This sequence comes from Vallitalea sediminicola, assembly GCF_054408565.1. NCBI lineage: Bacteria > Bacillati > Bacillota > Clostridia > Lachnospirales > Vallitaleaceae > Vallitalea > Vallitalea sediminicola. Next base: position 52,685 of record NZ_BTPT01000046.1, on the reverse strand, counting down.
TGAATTTCATTTCCTTTTGTTCATTTTCATCTGTATCGACCAAAAGCATATATAAGTCATTCTTGTCAGTTACAGAACTGATTCCTTTTATAACTTGTCCGAAGAATGGATTATTGATATCAGGAACAACAACACCAATTGTATTAGTTATATTCCTTGATAAACTTCTTGCAATATCACTGGGAGCGTAATTCAACTCTTTTATAGCTTTTAGAACTTTTTCTTTCGTCTGTTCTTTAACTTTATCAGAATCATTAAGCACTCTAGACACTGTAGCAACTGATACTTTGGATTTTTTAGCTATATCGCTAATTGTTATCGGTGCTATAATCATCACCCCTCTTATTAATGTAATCGCTTACACTTTCTTTTTTTATTATATTATCATATTTTACATCTGTCAAGCTTTTTCTTCTCATACCTTATAAGAAGGCTTCAATAATAGTAATTTTAAAAACAAGCATTACCTTTTGAAAGATAATACTTGTTTTATGCTTTTACACTTGACAATAATATATAATTATTTCATTAATTTTCTAATTAATTTTAGATTCTTATCATTATATGGAGGGTATCTAGCAGGTATATCAATCCACATTGCTTTTGTTAATACACTCTTGTGGTGACTGAATGTTCCGAAGCTATCAATTCCATGATAACCACCCATTCCACTGTTTCCTACTCCTCCAAATGGCATATTTATATTAGCAAGATGCACCAATGTATCATTAACACATCCACCACCGTATGAAACTCTCTTAAGAACTTCATTTATACTATATTTATTGGTTGAAAAATAGTATAGTGCTAATGGTTTTGGTTTTTCATTCAATAATGATACAACATCTTTTATTTTATCAAATTCAAGTATTGGAATTAAAGGTCCAAATATCTCTTCTTTCATTACATCGTCTTCCCATGTAATATTATCCATAATTGTTGGCTCTATATAATTATCTTCTGCAGCAGTTTTTCCACCAAAAACAACTTTATCTTTATTTATCAATGAGGATAATCTTTTGTAATGTTTTTCATTAACTATTCTAGGTAGATCTGGTGATTCATATATGTTTTCTCCATAATAACTGGTGATAACATTTTTTAATTCTTCCACTAACTGCTTCTTGATATTTCTGTGTGCCAATATGTAATCTGGTGCTACACAGGTCTGTCCTGCATTGACTAATTTTCCCCATATAATTCTTTTGGCTGCAATTTTAATGTTAGCTGTCTCATCTACTATACAAGGGCTTTTACCACCTAATTCTAATGTTACAGGTGTTAGATTCTTAGCTCCTGCTTCCATCACTATTTTACCAACTGTAGGGCTTCCTGTGAAAAATATGTAATCAAATTTTTCAGCTAGTAAGGCAGTATTGACATCACGTCCTCCTTCAACAACAGTTATGTATTTTGGATCAAAAAACTCTTCTATCATTTTCTTTATTACTGCAGATGTGTGAGGTACATATCTAGATGTTTTTACAACTACACAGTTGCCTGCTGCCATAGCACCTATAACCGGAGATATAGTCAATAGAAATGGATAATTCCACGGAGACATTACCAATACTAATCCATAAGGTTCTGAATATATTCTGCTAGTTGATTTAAAATGTGCTAATGGTGTTGGTTTCTTCTTGGGTTTTGCCCATTTCTTTAGATGTTTTAGAGTATATCTAATTTCTTCTAAAGCCATACCTATTTCTGTCTCGTAAGTTTCGAAGTTTGATTTTCTGAAGTCTTTATTCAAGCCGTCAAAGAGCATAGTTTCATATTTTTTTATAGCTTCTCGTAAAATATTTAATTGTTTTTTACGGAAAGCTATATCTTTTGTTTCATGTGTCATAAAATAATTCCTTTGTTTTTTAACCAACTCTCTCAAAAATAACCACCCCACTATAAGATTAATTGTATAAAAATTAGGAAAATATATCCATAATAATATAATTATAGCATATAATACCAGTAAACACAAAACAAGTATTCTCATTATAGAAAATACTTGTTTCAAAAAAATCTTATATTCTTTTATTTATCTAATCCAGATTGAACTATACCATAAATATTATCTATCAGGTTATCTTTGTCTTCTTTTGACATATCATCCATATATATTGGAGGATGAACTATTATTTTGACATTAGATTTTCTTATTCTCTTTTTCTCTTCAAGTAGTTTGTATGAACCATTAATGGTAATAGGCACAATCGGCACACCTGATTTAGTGGCTAATTTCAAACTGCCTTTTTTGAAATCGCCCATATCATTGCCTTTACTTCTTGTTCCTTCTGGAAAAACAACCAATGTGTGTCCTTTTTTCAATTCATCTATTCCTTTAAGAATCACTTTCAAGGATTGTCTCGGATTGCTTCTATCTAGAAAAAGGCAACCTAATTTTTTCATCCATCCACTTACAATAGGCATTTTTTCAAGCTCTACTTTTGCTACAAATCCCTTTAATTTTGGAATGAATCCCATTAGTAAAGGTATGTCAAAATTACCTTGATGATTAGAGACAAACAAAACATTTCTATCAGGAATATTTTCTATCCCTTTAACTATTACCTTGCTACCAGTAAGTCTAACCATGAGCCTAGCCCATCTAGTTGCTGTTTTTTGCAATACCCTTAATTGTTTTTCTTCATTTCCCTGTTTTCCTAGATACCAATATCTGAACCTATTGATTAGACTAAATAATTGATATATCCAGAAAGCAATAAACCAAAAGATTGTACGAATCATGTAGTTCCTCCTTTTTAGTCAGCAATATCAATTATATCATACTTTAAAGTGCGAAACTACATGTTTTGATTAGTGAAACTATTTTTACTGTCTTATCAATTTCAGATATTTTTTTACAGTTATTATATAATACATGAAGAATATTAATGATACCGCACCTATACTTATGACAATAGGTATATTAAGTAATATTCCAATGAGGTTTTCAAGTACTTTGATAGCAACTATTGTATGAACTATAGATACTAACAATGGTAGAATGAATGCCATTCCTACTTGAGTACGTATGATCTTTCTAATTGTGGAGTCTTCCATTCCTATTTTACTTAACGTAATGTATTTATCTTTATCTTCTATAGCTTCCGTTATGATTTTGAAATAAATAATACTTCCTGTTGCCATAATGAATACTAACGCTAAGAACGCTCCAAGAATATATACAATTTTGATTATATTATTTTTTGTTTGAGAATCATTTTTACCATTTTTAAAGAAAGTGTACCCTTTTTCTGAAAGACTAGCTACCTTTTCTTCTAATTCACCAATTTCAATTGTTTCATCTTTTAATTTATAACCATTAAAATAATATTTCTTACTCTTGTTCTCGAGAGCTTTATAGGTATCATCATTAACTATGATAGCTTCTGCAGGTACTCCTGTTCCGTATAAAGGAGCTCTAAACATCTTTCTGATTTTTATTTCTTGACCATTGATATCAATTTCTTTCACTTTAAATAAACTGAATAGAGTACGTGCATTTTCATTAAACACACCTTCAAAATCATCCAAAGTTTTTTTGATCAATACCCTATTATCAAATTCATATCCAACATTATCGATTACTCTCTTATAATCTTCGTACCTTACAATTGTGGCTCCACCATAATTAAAATCATCTGTTTTGGCATTATCAACCATCAATAGCTCAAAATGATTTTCAAAAGCCATATCTACCTTTTCAGCCTGTAAGACATCTGCCACTTCTTTTTCTTTTTGCTCAGTTTCTGATAATACAGTAAATGAAAAGGGATAGTCAACATCTTTGATACTGTTGTTAGTATAATTAAGAGATGTTACTGTACCAAGGGCAGTGATAGTACAAGTAAGCAATATTGCAATAGTAGCATATACCTTATAATTTCTCCTTATCCGATAACATAGATTGGATATGGTCATTATGTTAGTTTTACGATAGAGAATCTTTTTATTATTTATCAATCTTTTTAAAATAATGGTTGTCGTACTTCTAAATAGCATATAAGTACCTATTATAACCAATATAGTAGTTATGAGGGTAAATACTAAAAAATTCACTCCCATTGCTAATTTTGTGCAATAATATCCAGCTCCAATTACTACTATTGATAGTATCCCAGTTATTATGCTTGCTTTTGGAATGGCTTCTTCTTTTTTCATTGCATTTATAAGGGATAGAAGACTACTTCTAATAATGTTGATATATCCTTTAAAAGAAAAAAACAAACTAATAATACCAAATATAACAGCTGTTTCAAGAATTGCTTTTCCTGATATAAAAAATTTGATATCCACTCCCATATTACAATACCTTGCTAGAATCATCATGAATAATTTACCAAAAGCCGCACCTATGAGGCATCCTGTAATAATAGCTAAAGTACTCATTATTAAGTTTTCCATTGCATAGATTAAAGCAACTTTATAGTTACTTACTCCCATTAATGTGTATAATCCAATCTCTTTTTTCCTCTGTTGCAGAAAAAAAGAACTTGAGAACCATGAAAAGTATAAGAGAAATACTATAAGCATAATAGCTGTTACATGTCCTAGAGTTGATACCATTTCTTGTTCAGATACAGTCAGCACTTCTGGATTATATCTCATGGCACAGAATTGATAATATGCCATTACTGAAAAAACCAATGCCAAAAAATGAAGCTTATATAGACCAAGATTACTTTTCATATTTTTATAAGCAATACTAATCGCATTCATGGTTTATACCTCCCATGCTAGCTAACTGGTCCAATATCCTTTTATATAGATCTTTTCTACTTCCTTCTTTTTTTAGCTCAGTCAATATTTTACCGTCCTGTATGAAAATAATTCTGTCACAATAACTTGCTGTAAAAGCATCATGAGTAACCATTACGATAGTTGAATCGAACTTTTCATTAGTTTTTCTTAGATTCTCCAATAACTCTGACGCAGATTTGGAATCTAATGCTCCAGTTGGTTCATCAGCTAAAATAACAGAAGGTTTTGTAATGAGAGCTCTTGTGGCTGCTACTCTTTGTTTTTGTCCACCGGATAACTGATATGGATATTTATATAATTGATCTGATAAACCAAAGAAAGAAGCTAAATCATTGATTTTCTTTTTAACCGTTGCTGCTTTAACCCCTGCTAATACTAATGGTAAAGCTATATTATCCATTATACTTAAGTTATTCAGCAGATTGAAATCTTGAAATAGGAATCCAATATTTTTTCTGCGGAATTCTGCTAACTTCTTTCCCTTCATTGTAGTAAGATCAATTCCATTGAATAATATCTGCCCCTCTGTTGGTGAATCTATAGTTGACATAAGATTTAATAGAGTTGTTTTACCACTACCTGAAGGACCCATTATTCCAAAAAATTCACCTTCCTCAATCGTTATATCTACACCTTTTATAGCATATGTCTCTATTCCTTTAGCTTTATAGATTTTTTTAATACCTTTTGTTTCAATTACTTTTGTCATTACATTTCCTCCTAATACACAAGATTAATTTATCTAACTGTACCTTTTATTGTATTTTAACTTTTAGAGGAACTGATATCCATTTTATTGACTTACATTATACTTACTAACCTTACATTTTTGTCATTTTTAGAATATTATAATAATAAAAGCCCTGCCTTAGTAGTAAAGCAGGGTATCTGAATCAACTTACATAATATAACTGACTGAAAAATAACTAGTAGTCTCTTGTATCGTTTCATCTCCTATTATATTAGCTGAATTATCGTGTCCATTAATTGAACATGTATAATCTATCCCTAATCCATTAAGTATTTCTATTAGTAAAGCATAGGAAGAAGGTGAATCAATGTGATCATTGCTTAAACTAATCATCCTACCCACATCTGAATCTTCAATAATTTTTCTTGTTATTTCATCCTTTTCATTAGCTTCTTCTAATGTAAGATAATGGGAAAAATCTATTGAAGCTATTACTATAAAATCTTTATCCTTTATTTCTTCAATTATTGCCTTTGCTACATCTAATATACCTTCATCATTTCTCGTTTCTCCTATTGTGATAGGAACAACTTTCGCCTTATCAAAGTATTGTTTTATATAATTCATATGCAAACCGACTGAATGTTCTTTTTCAAATACTTCTTTTATAGCATAATTAATGTCTGGAGCATTTGCTAAACTATTTAGTATATTAGAATCACTCCTGATAACTCCTGCTCTAGTATTAAAATCGTAATTACCTATTTGGAATCTTGGTCCTGTACCTGGATGATTAGGACCTATCAATATTATAACTTCTGGTTGTTTATTATTAGCGATAGTCCTATATAATGAAGCAACATAATTACTTGCTACATCATGATGAGGTATTATCCCAGCTATAATATTATCATCTTCACTTAATAATGTACTTTCATTGATAAACTTAATAAATAACCTTTCATCTATAAAATTACGGCTATCTAATAAAGGTGGTCTATGTTCACTCACTTCTTCCCTAGGTATTATTATTTCATCTTCACTGCCTATAACATCATTATCAATCACATTATTGGATTTTTTTGTTCTATTATTACAAGATGATAAAGTTATTATCATGATTAATACTATAATACTTATCATTAATCGTTTCATTATTTCATTCCTCTTCAAACAATGGGTATAATGACTACTTCATTACACACATTATATTTCCTGAACTATTTTATTTTTACAACATTATCTTTACTACAAGTGATTTCATCATTCATATAATCTCTAATTATGATTGGTTCTGCAATATATTCTCCTGATAGAACTGCTTTTGTTTTATAAGTAATCTCGAAGTTATATTCATCAGCCATCCTATAATTAGAACCAACATATACATGTAACTTAGTTCGTCTAGCTTCATTATCCGCCCACACCCATAGTTTATCAGAATTCGCCTTTGTTTTTCCTATAAAAGTCAACCCAGTAGGCAAAATATCTTCTAGTACAAATGATGATAACCGGTTATCCAACACATTTACTCTAATATGGACCGTCACAATCTCTCCTTGTTTTATATCTTTGCCTGAGCTATCTGAAGAATACCATCTTTCTATATTATATTTATCTGTCTTTTCAATATCTTTGACAGTTCCAATGAAATCTTTTATTACCCTCACGTTACCTTTAATATCTGAAAACTTAATGCTTTCTGCTTGTTCTGGTGTTAGATCCAAGGAATGATACCTATCAATTCCTAATGATACAATCTCTTTTTTACCATCTAATTCATATTTAAAAGAAGCTTTATCTTCTTTTGGTTTCATGTTCTGTAGATAATAAAGTCTTTCTGTTATTGTTGGATATTTATTTTCACCTGTCTGTTGTAGGTAAGCAAACATACCTTTTGCATCTTCCAAGTTGTTTAATTTAACAGCTGCCACCATCATCATAGCTGTAAATTTTTTACCTGTGTCATTATCATCAATATATAACATCTCATGTTTTTGTTTAATAGAATTATTCTTGATATGGTTATATATTTCTTTTGCCTTCTGCAGTTCTCCATTTTCAATAAAAGTCAACATCAAATACATCTTTTCGAAACTTAATGTTTTATCTTCATTAATTATTTTATTATTCAATGCATTGGTCTCCAATAATACTGGTTCATCCAACATGGATAATCCCCATAGAGCCGCTATGTTTTCTGTTATCGTCCTATCTTCATCTCTAGCCGCTAATAGCAAGCCATTTATCTGTTTCTCTTTGTCTTCTACAAAGCCTACTGATATTAGATCGGCTGTTATCTCTGCACTATTGTTTCCATATGAAAAATCTCTATACAATCCATTATAAGATACGAATTCTTTACATCTTGGTTCATCTAATACAAACTCTTTCTCAAATTTATTGTTTAATTCTTTTCCTGCTAGATTTGATGATATTATATATTCACTTCTATCATTATAATTGGAATAATAAATATCTAGTAAACCAAGATAATACTCACATAAATCTTTATTAAGGAATGTAAGATTAACATATTGGTCATTACTTATTATTTTAATATCTTCTTTTAGGTCTTCTTGTTTTATAACATCAAAATAATGAAGGGAATCTTTTATTTCAATATCGTATTGTTCACCATCTTTATAATTACCTGTTTTGGCTATAATAGTTATCTTGTGCTTTCCTTCTGGAAGTTTTCCAATAGGAATATTAACATAATCATGACCTTTTCCGGTCTCTGTAACCTCCATTACTTTGCCATTTTCTTGTTCTATTTTAGCAGTAAATTCTACTGAATCATCTTTTTTAAGTTTTGCTCCACCTGTTTTTATTGTAGCATTGATGTAATCATCTTTCATATAACTATCATATACTAGAGATGATATGAAAAATGGTAATTTTGCATTTATATTATATTTTTCTTTTCCAGCTTTTAATTGATCGTTTATAGCTGTACATGTGATTCTCCAGCTAGTCAGGTTATCTGGTAATTCAACTTCCTTGGTACCTATTCCATTTTCATCTGTTTTGATAGTAACAAAATCTGCTGTATTCTTGAACTTACTTCTTATTATGTCTGCATCACCTTCCCCACCACATTCAGCTCCTCCAAAATCCATATATATGTTATAAGCTGCTAGAAATCGACTTGTTAATCCTGATGAAAATACATCTCTATAAAGATCAGGTAATACCCATGTAGAATCTCCACAAATAGTGAAAAATGCTTCATCGACTACACTTATATTGACATCAGCAATAACTGGTTTTTCATCCTTATCTGTTACCTTGACTGATACTTTTACCTTATCCCCTGGTCTATAGTCTTTTTTGTCTGTCTCAATATTCACATTAAGTTCTTCGTCCTTATAATCATAGCCAAACCATCTTTCCATACTATAATCAGTATGTAATGATTTACCATCAAAATATACAGCATATATCGTACCATTAGGAATATATTTTTGTTGGTATTTCATATCGACAGTTGTATCGTCACTGATTATATAATCCACTATTCCTTCTTTACAAATAAAGAATAAAGATTTATCATTATCTCTATCTGGTATATTTTCATTACCTTGCTTAATAGTTAATTCCATGTTTTCATTTTTCTTGAACATGCCTTTATTTCTATTCAGTGAATATCTTTGCATATATTTCCCTGTATCATAAACACAATAGGCTTCTGAATAATAATGCTCCTGTTCGACTACTCTACCTTTACTATCTTTAGTTTTAACAGTAAATTTATATCCTCTTTTTTCTTTTATTTCATCAAAATTGAATCTTAATACTCCATTCTCGTCAGTTATTCCATCTATAGTACCTAAATTGTTATCATGTCTTTCATATGTATAACTGTCATAACTTTTTTTATTTATGTAATCGTATTCTTTACCTTTATAAATTTTTTCATAATATGTTTCTATAATCTCTATTGCTACATCTTTTGAGGGGATTCCCTCACCTCTATATAAATCATAATCTTCTAGATTTCCACTAAAATCACTTATATCAATATCATTGACATTAACTGTTATTTCTACTTCTTCATCAGATATTTTTTTATCCTTAGACTCTACCATAATATCTCTAGGAAATAGGATGACACTTGACACATCCCTTATATAATTTTTATCTAGGCCATCAAATCTAGTACGTATGTCAACAAATCTAGGGTCCCATCTAATTGTATCAAGATAAGGCGTTAACTCCACTTCTTTTTGTCCCTTATCATTACACATATATTCTTCACTGGAACTTGTTTCTTTACCTAACAAACTGAATCCATTTGATTCTATAGATATATGTGAATCAGCTGCTGGTGTCCCTTCATAGAAAGAAACATCTGCTGAGTATGTAACTGTATCATCCATCATAATGAATTCTTTATCAAGAGAAGTATCTAGTTTATATGTAGGTTTCTCGAATCTAGCAATGTCTATATAATCATTTTCAATCTCATAATCATCATCAACAATTACCCTTACTCTTAGATAACTATCAAGATAATTATCTATATTGAATTTTGTTTGATAAGTACCTATATTACTTAACTCCACTTCTTTTTCTGCCATTATGGTATTATTATCATTTAATAATTCCACTTTAATATTTTTAACACTCTTACCATCTCTTTTTTGTACAAAACCGAATACATTTATTTCATCAGTTGGCAAGTACATGCCTCTATCAAAATATAAATATGACCAATAATAGCAATTAGGGTCCTTATCGTAATCCTTAACTACCAAAGGAATAACCAATGGATTAGTTGAATCTGCTTTTAATTCCATTAGTACATCATCACTGTATTCCTGTTTTTTATCTATTAATGCAAAACCATTTTCATCTGTCTTACCTATACTTTTATCACCAATTATTATATCTGCATCGTTCACCAATTCACTATCTTCTCCATTTACCATCCAAACCATTATCTTATCACGATCAACAGCTGTATAAGCATTGTAAGGAGATACTTGAATGAACATATAATCTACTGAATCATAATACTTGGCTTTTAAAAAATAATAACCTTCATCTAGATGTTGTAATTCAATAACATCCTCATATCCAAAATCTTTAGTTGTTACCTCATATGTATAATTCTCAGTTGCAGTTAAACTGGAATCATATTTATCTATATCAAAATTACTTCTATCATAATAACCTTTTACAAAATCTTCTTTGTCCTTATATTTGTATATACTAATACCAATCTTTTTTTCCTCAACATCTCCATTAGCATAACAAGAAAGCATCTGAGTTTCATTTGGTTTCATATATGTAATAGACTCGGTAGTACCATATAAGTTAAGATACTTATCATTAAAACTATGTCCATCTGTCTTGAACGTGAATGTGTAATCTTCGTTTATAGTCTCTGTATCGTTACTATATCCTTTTTTAATGGTTACTTCGTATTCTTTTCTTTCTTTTAATTTTTTATCTGGAACGAATATGATTTTATCTTTTTCATATTTGAATTTACCTTCAACCGATGGCTTAATCCCAAAATATTGGTCAAAGTTGTGTTCCCCTATATCTTTGGTGAATTGTATTTCTATACCACTATTTGTAGGCACATTATAGCCCTCTTTTGCTGGGTGAGTTGAAGCTATAGCAAATTTTTTCACTGTTTGGAAAGCCCATCCTAATTCTTCTTCCTTAGTATTATAAGTTACTTTTACAATTTCATTATTTTCAAAAGGAGTATTCACTGATAGAATATATTCTTTATCGCTTACTTTTTCAATGTCATATTTTCGATTAGGACTGAAACTCAAATTTTTCTTTATACTATCCTCTCTCATAGGAGTTTTAGAAGTTACTTTTAATTTTGGTTTTGTATTAATACCATATAGAGTATTTGACATAGATTCAACTAAAATATCCGTATTTTCTTCTATATCTTGAGTATTATCTTCAACTACATTCACGTCTTCTACTTTATTATTAACATTATCATCTGCTAAATCTTTATCAGGCTTATTACTGTTAGCTGACAACAAAACTGTACTTGTCACAATAATACCTATAACAACTACAGCCAAAATGCTAGCTGTTATTTTCTGTTTTTTGGTCATATCTTTCAACTTCTTGATATTATTAATTTTCATAAATAAACTCCTTACAATTATTTTATATCCATTAAAGATATACTAAGTAATGTCTAAAAACATATCTTATATATAATAGCAATAATTTATTAAGAATATGTCATATATTTATTTACATTACTATTACTAAATATTAACAATTAGCTTTAACTTATCACAAATTGTTAAGTTAAAGCTAATAATTTTTAATATTTTATTTAATTATTATTCATAACTAGGAGTTGATATTTTTATATTTGTTCCTTCTTGGACAATTACTTCTTGCCATTTACCCTTAGTATCATAAGAATCTCCTTTGAATCTTATTACATTTTCATTTACTTCATAAGTTATCTTTTCATCATTGACTAATGATTTTAGCCTCTTCTTGTTATTATCATATATTAATAGATGAGCATAATAATCTGTTTCACTGTATAATAAATAATAATCTGCTTTTTTATCACTTTCATCTAATTTATATACTTTATCAATAGACATCATTGCTAATGGGGCTGGACCATCATAACAAATCAAGAAGTAAATATGATTATTATGTATTGCTTGAATAGATGGATACGTAATCTTATCATTTATTATACTTTCTTTACTTGATGGATCGTATTTAACTAAGTATCCACTACAATCATAGAATAGATAGTCCTCATTCCATTTAAAATCTGAGCCTTCAATTTTATCAATTATCTCAAATTTTTTCAAGTCAATAATATTTATATTATTATCTCCTTCTGCATCAATAGCCATATAGTTATTTGATGCTTCAAACTGCAATCTTGATTTATCGATTTTAATAGATTCCATCATTTTATTTTCTAGTTTGATTCTGTTTAATACATAATCATCAAGCGATCTGAAATAAGCATAATCACCTATTAATTCTAAATCACTTACATAAGAATCATTATATAATGTTATCGTAGATTCATTATTAAAATCATAATAATATAAATATGCTTTATCTTCAAATCCAGTATATAAAATTCCTTTATCTGAGATACTATATAATCTTACTGGCTCAGAAATAATTTTATTCCATTTATTCTTTGCAAAACTATATAGAGAATTGGTTTTATATTCTTTAAAAACTTTATGGTTATCTGCCATCTTATAATCACTTAAACGATAATTTCCATTAGGAGTCTCTAGTGGTACATATTCTGATTCTAAGGCTTTGTGATTAGTATCTTTCATAACATCTTCGCATTCATATTCAGGATATATATTAACATATAACATATCGTCAATAATCATATTGTTATATATTTCTGCTTTATTAATATAATAAGGTTTAAAAATATATTTATCCGTATCAAATATATATGAACCATCCACATCGCTACATGTATATCCATAACTAGGGTCGTAACTAATATCTACATCTGTTTTTACAGTACTCCATAATTTGTTGCTATAATCATAATAATATAAACTATGGAATTCAATGATACCTATTCCTTTTTCATCATACCCCATTCTTAAATGGTTGCTATTCTGTTCTTTATATGCATCTTCCCAAATCTCATCTGGAATAATTGTATCAAGTTTTCTTTCTCCATCTTTAGTTATGGTATATATAGTCTTTTCTTCTTTATTGATGTACGTTATACTTTCATCAAATGAATTAAATATTACATTATCAAAGGACAATTTCTCACCTATGAAATCATTATTAATAACTCTATTTTTATATTCTTCATCAATATAACAGATTTCATCATTTCCATCTAATCCAACATAGTAATCATCAATATTCATGAATCTACTAACAGCATTATATGGCTTTTCTAACAAATGACATACATCATATTCAGAATTACTCTTGACTATATCTCCGTTCTTTAACAAGAAATAATTAGTCCCACCGTAATTACCATCTAATAATCTTTCTTCTTCAACATTAGAACCATTATCAAAAATCCAATATCCTTCATTGATGATATAATGATGTTCATACTTTTCATTATAACTAGGCTCTTGATCTATTAGTACTGTATATGAATATAACTTGGAGTAATTATTATATATAGGTATGCCCACATCATATAATTTATCAGCTTTTTTAGTATAGAGTTTCAGCTCACATTTTTTGTTTCCATCAAGAATATATCCAAATGAATCAATGTCTATCTTACTGTCTAATTGAATGACATCTAATACAGCAAACAATCTATTACATATAGCTATATAATGTTTATATTCGTTTTCATACTCAACGAATATTGTATTTTCATCTTCATAAATATCAACTACATCATCTTTGAACTGCTGTTTTTCTATAAATGTTATTCCTTCCTTACCAAATGAATATGTATCAATATATTTTGTATCTTCTTTGTCATAGATTAAGTAAAAAGATGTTATATCAGCTGAAATAAGCTTAAAATTACTTGCATCACTGTAATTGTTGAATTTATAGTCAACAGTTGATTTGTTAAAATAATCCTTACAATCAAAACATATTTCTCCTAGCTCATTATCATAGGATAATAAAATAATATGTTTATCCCATCCTAGATAACCTGACTGTAAACTGTATTTACTATCAATTAAAATACTCTCATCATCTTCATCTTCATTATCACAATAATAATTTTTACCAAATGAAAACAAAGCTTGTTTTTTATCCCCTATCAGTAATTGAAAAGAACAAATATAACTGGAATAATTCCAATCAATACCACCATGTTTCTTAATTACAACATCTTGTATTGTAAAATCATCTGGTAACTTTACATTAGAATAAATCATTTGTTCTGGAAATTCATTAGTAATATTAAAATCAACTTCACTGAATTTTTTAGTATCAATACTTAATTCTTGATCACTTATTCTTATTACATCAGCCTCCTGCTCAGGTTGTTCTTCTGTATTAGAGATTGGTTTATCCTTAGTGGAACAACCTGTAAAAAATATAGCTAGAACAGTAATTATTATCATAGTTGTATTTAATTTTTTCATGCTTTTAGTACATTCCTTTCGACTTACTTAAATTATATTATGTATTAGTTTAAAATCATTTTATCCAAATATATAATACCAATAATTTATTAAGATTATGTTGCATATTATTTTAAATATTTATTAATTAATATTAATTAAAATATATAAAAAGTATAAAGTTATAAAAAAAATACTCTCAACCAGTTTTACTAGTGAGAGTAATTATTATTTATATATAACTTATATTCTATACTTAGATATTTCATCCTTAAAATCTAAAGTCATCTCTTTAAAAGTATTTATATTATCTGTTATACCTTTTATATGTACAGTATAGTCTGTTACATTAGCACTAACTTCTTCTGCAGAAGCTGAGTTTTCTTCAGCTATAGCCGCTAATGATTCTATATTCTCGAAGACTTTGGACATTGAGTTAGCTTCATTTTCTAATCTTCTTGATGTATCTATCATTTTATCTGCAACCACATTGATATTACTATTGGCTGTACTTGAAGCTTCAACCGCTTCTCCTAAACTGGAATTTTCTTTAACCAATACATTATATTGTCCAGCAACATCTTCTACTAATCTTTCAATCTCACTAACAAATTCGCTAAGATTATTCTTAATCTTTTCAACTGCGTCATTAGTCTCTTCTGAAAGATTTCTTACTTCATCAGCTACCACTGCAAATCCTTTACCAGCTTCACCAGCTCTAGCCGCTTCTATTGATGCATTAAGTGCAAGAAGATTAGTTTGACCTGAGATTGCTGATACTATGGAAACAATTTCTGTAATCTGTTCAGCCTTAGTTTTTAACCTCAATCCATTTTCTTGTACTTGTTTAAAACGTTCTGACAACTTATTGATTTCTGTAGCTGTTGATTTTACTTCTTTAAAGCTATTATCTATTTGATCCACTGAACCTTCTAACTCAACCTTATTATTCTGTTCTTCGCCAGCAATATTGTTGATCTGGCTCACATTATCATTCAAGGTGTATATAGAATGTTCCGTCTCTTCAGCTTGACTAACCGCTGCTGTTGCTAACTGCTCAACTACATCAGATATTTCATCTGAAGTATTATTCATTTTATCCGCAAATTTTGAAATACTACTAGTAAATGTGTTCATTTCATCTACTAATCCTTTAAACCCAACAAAATCCCTTCTTATATTAGTTTTATAAGTATTTATTTCATTGAATATCTCTTCAAATTGGTCTTTCGTTTCTATTTTGGTCAGTACTGTATAATTCTTATCACTAAAATTCTTAACTTCTTTTATTATCTCTTTATAGGGTCTATACAGTATCTTAGATGATAAATAAACCGAAAAAAGGCTAATCGCTATTATACTAACAGTAGTTAACACATGTGATTCTCTAACATTAAAGAATACTAGAACCAATTGTAAAAATAATCCACTCAGAATAGCTGTGAATATTGATATTTTCAAATGTACATCTTTAATAAATCCAAATGATAAAATCTTATTCATGATATATGATTTCTTATATTGCATATCTTTTTCAAAAGTTAGTTTTAATTTTAGTTGCCCTTCATTTTTCTCTAGTTGTTCAATCTTTAACTTCTCATTAAAATATTCTGCTGCCCCTTCAAGCAAACCCATGAAATAATCAAACATCCCTCTTTTAGAACTATAAGTAAAAATAACTTGTCTACTAGATATCGCTTCAAATTGCAATTTAGGTGGTTTTGCACCTTTTATCCTTTTCATGACAACACTATGTACATCATCCATTGATTTTAAAAAGTGATATAAATTGTCATGGTGGAAAAATCCAGGATAATCTTGTTGGAAAGTTTTAATATTATCCTTACCTATCAATTTCCATAACTTGTCTTCACTAACATTAACTGTTGAAGCTATAGTAGAAAAAAGTTTAAAAACTCTTGTATCTTCCACGTCCTCCAATGGTGAAAACGTTTGGTTAGCTTTCCATCCTACATTTTCTAATGCTTCATTAATTATATTTTCTGCATATTGTTTTCTGCATGTTTTAATCCATGTTGATACGACTGTTCCTTTCACTCATTTTCACCTCTCACATCTATATTATTTGATATTCAATGTTATTTGTAAAAATTTCCATATAGTTAATTTTATAACAGAAATTGACAAATTACAATATAATCTTCACAATATTTTTATATAAAATAAATTATTTATTATTTTTATTGATTCATATCATGAACTAATGTGAAAGGTCACTGAGATTTTTAATTTATTAATAATCTAAATATCTTATCTAACTAGTTTAACTTTCAAATACTTCTCTAGCCCATTGAGCCCATTCTTCCTTCACATCTATATCTTCCCAAGTAGGATAATCTTTGGCAATGAATCCTCCTCCGTACCCTCCAAAGCAAGTTACCATATCTCTAGCATTATTTTGTATGTATTCCTTATCTCCAGTTGCCATGACCTTTTGAATATCTACTGGCGACCAAAATGTTACTCTTCCTCCAAACTTAGCTGATAATTTTTTAATACCAACTAATTCTGGTTGGTCAAATTGCAATACGTCTACACCTATTTCTATAAAATCTTCAATAATATCATACACATATCCACATGAATGAATAAATAAATGCATACCTTGATTATGGACCGCTTCAACGATTCTAGCATAGATTGGTTTAAATACTTCTCTCCAGAGCACAGGATTAATCAGCAATGCTGTCTGAGTTCCCCAATCGTCATAGATAATAACACCATCAAATCCTAATATTCCTGCCTTATTAATTAAATTAAGAATCAGTTCTTCTATTTTACTTAATAATCTTATTACATTATCCTTCTCCAAAATAACATCCATAAGTAAATTATCAATTTTTCTTAAATCTCTAATAGTTGAAAAAACAGCAATAGGTAATATTCCTAATAGATATTTATCTTTGTTCTTATTCATTAGCCTTTTAACTTCATCTTCATAAGATTCATCATACTGTGGCAGCTTATAAGAATTAAGATATTCCCATCCTCCTTGCAAAACTCCCTTAATACATTCTCCACTAGTCTTTTCCTCAAAACGTCCATAAATATTACCATAAGGATTTCTTCTTACTTCTCCCTTGAAATCAGGTACTTCTCTTAGGACATCTTCATAATAATCCCACTCCATTTGATCTTCATACAGATGATTTTTCAATTTTGTTACTGATATGCATTCTATATCATCCTGATGAGGTTTATTAAAATCTAGACCTATCCTTTTTGGTGAATTGAATTCTATGACATCTTTAATAATCTGTCTACTATTCATCACTTAACCTCTTTTCGTTTCATTTTATCATATGGTAACTCATTTAATTAAAAAGTTCCATGTAGAATAGATATAAAACATGTAATATATCCATATCTGATGCAAAAGAATGTTGTATAGTCAGAGATTATATTTTATAATAAATGTAATATATCCATAATGAAGGCAGGGATAGTACTATGAACAGTAATAATAATCTTAATCATCTAATACCTGATTTTTTACATATAGCCAATAGATACTGTAATAAGAATTGGTTTGTTGCCATTGCAACTAGGAATTTCCACAATCTATTATACGTTGTTTCTGGAGAAGGTATCTCGTATTCTAATGGCAAAGAATATAAACTATCCTCTGGTATGTTGATTTATCATTCTCCTGGAGAAATATACGGATATACCACAAACCAAACCAACCCAATGCATTGTTTTGGTATTAATTTTCAAGTTATAGAAGCTATGTCTTCAAATGGTAACTGGGTTACTAATAATATTGAACGATTACCTTTTAATAATAAATCACATATACCCTCTAAAGGGATTCTAAATAAATATTTTGAAGATCTTTCAACAGTATGGGAAGAAGGAATAAATAATAATATCCTTAAATGTCGTAGCATTTTCCTTAATATCCTATATGAATTATACAATCAATTGCTATTACAAGATACTAATGACAATACTATTAAAAAAACAAATGACGTCATAGTTTATATACGTAAAAACTATGCCAGCCAAATGACACTCAATTATCTCTCCACATTAATTGATCTTAATCCAAAATACTTTGGTAGCCTGTTCAAAAAACATACAGGATATACACCTATTGAGTATATAACTAAGGTAAGGATTGAAAAGGCTGAAGAATACCTTGGTATAGGTTATTCAGTTACTGAAACTTCAACTCTAGTAGGATATAATGACCCTTTTTATTTCAGTAAAGTATTCAAAAAAGTGAAAGGCATTACTCCACGAGAGTATGCTAAGACACCTTTACATTTTTGTTAGAATAAATGATAGTCAGGAGATAATATTATGAAGATAGTAAATTATGACAACCTTGAAAACATTGTCCCAAATATTCGTACAGTCATTGACAGGACAGGGTTTGAAGGCTGGAGTGTTCCCTCACGAACAATATATGATCATGAATTAGTATTAATCCTTGAAGGTAAAGGAAGTTTTTTTGTTGAAGAAATAGAGTATCCTGTACGTCCTGGAATGCTTTTCTACTTTTATCCTGATCTCGTACATTCAGGAAAGACCTGTCTCGACCCTCCAATGCACTTTTTAGCTGTACATTTTTCTTTTACTATTACAAATTATAATAATGGTAAATGGACAATAGATAATTCTCCCTATAGATTACCCCTTAACCCTGTAAATCAATTACAGCACTCTCTAAAAACCCAGCAAACACTTGAACTACTATATAAGACCTGGATAGAAAAACGTAAAGGATATGAGTGGAAACTAAAAATACTATTTCAACAATTTATTTACGAAGCTGTATATGACCTCAAGAATCCTCCACCAAATTATGCTAATATAACCCGAGTTGAAAAAGCTCTCAATTATATAAATGAACATTACACAACACCAATCAAAATATCTGAGTTATGCTCTATGATTAAGCTTAGCCGTGGTCATTTCACTAAAATATTTAAAAATATTACTGATAAGACACCGATAGAATATATTAATCAAGTTAGGATTGAACATAGCAAAGATCTTCTTGTTACTACTAGTCTACATATTAAAACTATCGCTATGCAAACTGGTTTTAGTGACGAATTTTATTTTACACGTGTTTTCAAGCAATATGAAGGTTGCAGTCCTTCACAATATAGACAAGGATTCATAAAATAATCTACACAAATTTATATTACAATAATCCATGTTATATTTGTTTTATCTATGGATATATAAAGCTTTTTTCAATATACTATAATAAATACACAACATAAATATCTAGTATATTGGAGGCTTTTTTATGAAATGGTCAAGAGAAGAATATATTGAATTAATGACTTTTGGGAATGTAAAAAAACAGATGTTTGTAGAATTATTTGGTCCATTGATAGGACTTGAAGATGAATGGCGTGAGCAAGGGGCTACCCAAGACCAAATTGATATGATTGGATTTGATTGGGACTATGTACCAAAAATAAACTGTGGCGGTAATACATTTAGAATAAGTAATTTAACTCCAAAAATTATAGAAGAAACTAATGAACATATCATTCAAAAAGATAATTTAGGTAGAACAACTAAGTTATGTAAAGGTAAAGCAACTATTCCATTACCACTGGACTATCCTGTAAAAGACATGGAGAGTTGGTTGCAAATAAAGCCTATGTACGAATTCAGTGAAGACAGAATAGATTGGAATGCTGTAGAAGCTGCAAAAAAAGCTCAGAAACAAGGTATCTTAGTAAGAGCCGAAATACCTGGTGGATTCGATGAAGCTAGAGAACTTATGGGGGAAGAAGAATTATGTGTAGGTTACTACACTCAACCAGAGGTTATGAAAGATATACTTGATACTATCTGCACCACTTCCTATCAAGTATTAGAAAGAGTCAGTGAACATGTAACAATCGATAATCTATCTATACACGAAGATATGGCTGGAAAATCTGGCTCTCTAATTGGTCCTAATATTATCACAGAATTCATTAAACCTTACTATAGGAAAATCTGGGATATGCTATCTAATAAAGGAACTAAAATCTTCAGCCAAGATAGTGATGGTAATATGGAAGCAGTTATTGACGCTTTTTTGGATTGTGGTGTTACAGTAATGTATCCAGCAGAACCTGCTGCAGGTATGGATATTGTTAAATTACGAAAAAAATATGGAAATCGACTTGCCTTCAAAGGTGGTATTGATAAACATGTGTTAAGAAAAAGCAAAGAAGATATCAGAAAAGAACTAGAATATAAAATGCAGCCTCTTATGCAACAAGGTGGAATGGTTTTTGGGTTGGACCATCGTATTCCTAACGGCACACCGCTTGAAAACTATATATATTATGTTAATACCAGTAGAGAAATACTAGGTTTACCACCATTAAATGGAAAAAATAAAGGATGGGATCGTATGGCATTCTAATTTGCCATACTTTTTCTATTTATCATGGGAATTATATAATATTATCCAATTGACTCCTTTTTCTTTATCTGGATCAAAATTATCGAATTTAATATATAATTGTCCTTTTTTTACCCATGCTCTATACTCTAGTACTTTGTCTCCTTCAAGAGGAGTCAATATTATTTTATTAATGAGATTTGGTGTAAAACTAATTTTGTGACTTAGAACTGGAAATATGTATATACCATCTATAAATTTATGATCTCCAAGATATTCTTTACCTATTATCTGTTGGGTATTTGCTAAATCTTCGAGCATATTTGACATGAGTTTTGTTCGTTCTTTTTCAATGAAATTACGTAGATATTTTTTTATAGTTGTATAAGATATAAAAGAGAAAAGTGCAACTAATAAACTGATAACAATAAAAAAAGAATTATATATGAATTTTATTGCATCATATATGACATTGATCTCTCCATACATTTTATTTATCATTTCACTACTTATTATAATATTGAATATAAACATAAAAACCCCCCTTGTCCTTATAATATATTAAGTAACAAAAGGGATTAGAACTATAGATTGTCAAAGGCTTTGCTCCTCATCTCATCTATACATATTTTATTAAGTTTAATATAGTCTTCATTATTTTTCAGATGCAGGTCTTTTTTCAACTCATTTGATGTACTATCCATGAAATCATTGTTAGGACCATGACATCTTATTGCTTCTTTAGTTTTCTTATCATATATAAGAAACATACTATTCACCTTCTTGTAGCTTGTTTCTTATATTTTCGCCAAAAATGTTGCTATTTAATCAGTTTAGATCTACGCCTAATTAGAAATCAATTAATATCAACTTTAAAAATTTTATTAATCATTGTAGGATAATCGTTTACTTTTAAAGTTATAGGGTTGACAAATTTAACATCATTTGATATTTGATATATAATTCTTATGTAGTCTTCTCTCAAATTATGAGCAACATTTTCAAAATCAAAAATAGTTCCGTCTGCATCTGTAAAAATACTAGCCAATGCAAAAGGTTTATCAGTATATTTCAATATTATCTTATAAGAATCATTGTAGTTATCAATCTCTTCTAGCTCCAAATTATCATCTGGAGATTTCAGAAGTTTATTATTTTCGACATCAACAATAATATCAGCTTTACTTTTATCAATAACTTTTATTCCGCTACCTTTTATATATATCTCTTTATCATTACCAAAATAATCGCTTTCATAATATAATACCCTGTTATAACCATCAATTATTGAACTTGATACACCATCAATACCATTATTATATTCCTCTCCATCTGAAACTAACTTAAAATCTTGCAACCCAAGAATATTCATAGTATTATTCTGGTCGAAACTAATATCTAAAAGAGAAGCAGTTGGATACACTGTTAACTTATTTATTATAATTTTTTGTCCTTCAATTTCAATATTCTTATCCAGATCATAAACTCTTTTTTTATTATCAAATATTTTTTTGTCAATGGGTATATTCATCTTCCATTTATATGGTAATTCTACTGATTTATTCGAATAACCTTTATTATTACTTTTGGAGCTATGTGTAGCTACTTTTAAGTTAATGTCTAATTGTATGTTTGAAGGTATATCAATTTGTGGTGATAAAATCATATCAAAGTGACTATATAATTTTTTCTTAGTGTCTAAATTAAAGTTATAATCAGGTATTTCCAAAATAGCTGGTATTTCAGAACCATTTTCATCCATAATATTATATGTTACACTACTTAGATATTTATATGAATCTCTATGTATATTACTTTCTATATTATAAAAAATCAATATTCTACTACCATCAATTATAATATTATCAGCAGTAACTATTATCCCATCATGTTCTTCAGATATATCTACATCCTGTATATAATTGTTTTTAATAGCTTGTTTGACGCCTCTATCAGTTATACCGTATCTTACTTCAAAACTCTCATCCTTTTTATTAGTAATAAAAACTGCTATAATAATAAATATTATTATCATTGATACTGCTAATATTTTCCTTTTATGCCTCTTCATCTAAATACCTTCCTTATTAAATTATTCAAATTATTGAATTAAAGTATAACATATAACGTTATTAGATTAAAGTAACTTCATCACAAAAAAGCTTTCATAGAAAACAAAAGCAGAGTTAATACATTATTTAAAAACCGAGTATATAATGATTTACCTTGCACCAGCTAAGATAACTGCTTGCCAAACTATGATATGGGACCATAATTCAACAGTTCATCACCCAAGTTGATGGTTCGTTCAACCATATATAATACTATACCAGCAATATATAACCTCTCGGCTATATATAACCAATATAAGCACTACATATGATTATTGCTCGGCACTATATGATAATACCTAGCCTCATTACAATCAAATAAATTTGACTATAATAAAACTATTGTTAACCACATAAAACCTTCCTTCCGACAATACATAAGCTTGTACCTATATACTATCTTCAGTTGAATTGAATATACCTATATAAAGCATATTCAATTCTTAGCTCAACCATTATATACTCGATAATATTATAATGACCATTTAGCTTCTAATATATATTAGAAATTATTTCAAATAATTCTATTTCATTACCTTTCGAATTTGAATAAATCTAATTCTGGTCTTTTATTATTCAGATATAAATCTTTTATCAACTGTCCGCAAAGAATACCATTGACAATGCCATTAGACCCATATGCTAAGGCAAAATAGAAATTAGGCATCTGTGGATATTCTCCTATATAAGGTAGCCCATCTTTAGTGACACCGAATAGACCACTGAACTTATATTCTACTTCTATATCTTTTATATTTGGAAAAAAAGCTTTGAGCTTCTCTAATAAGATATCATATTTCTTGATGGAAACCGTATCTTCATTAGTTAGATTTGACATTTTGCTACTCTCTTTACCTACTTTTTCATCTTCTCCGCCTATTATTATTCTATTATCAGCTGTTGTTCTTAGATATATATAAGGATCATTATCATCTCTGAATATACAAGTATTATGCCAGCCATAAAATTCTTTTATGGGTTTTGTAACAAGGTTGAATGTTCTTGTTAAACTAACTACATCTTCTTTTATATACTTCTTGCTTTCATATCCTGCTGCCATAATAACTTTCTTTGCCTTAATGCTAAAATCATTTGGAGTTCCCAATAATACATGGTCATCTTGGCACTTCATCTTATTGATTTCTGTATTCTCATAAATAGTAAGCCCATTTTTCACAGCTTCTTTTATGAGTGCATTAGTGAATTTGTATGGATTAATCAATGCCCCTCCTGATTTAGAATATACTCCTGCTTCAAGTGAAAAAGAAAACTTATCTTTTGCACTATCTTCATCTAAGAATTCAACGTCAAATCCATATTTTTTTCTAATATCATATTCTTGTTTTAATGGGGCAATATGTGATGCATTGGATGTATAGTATAGGCATTCCTTCAACTGGAAGTCACAATTATCTTCTAATGTATCAACAATATCTCTTATATCATAAACTGCTTTTTCACTGAGTTTAAAACATTCAACAGCCTGTTTTTCACCAATCATATGTGATAATCCCCATAGGTCGGTATCAACTTCATATTGCAATATGGCTGTTGATGCTCTAGTACTTCCATAACCGATGATGTTTTTATCCACTAAAACCGTATTTATACCTTCTTTAGTTAGATAATAAGCTATAATTGCTCCAGTTACTCCACCACCGATTATTAGGGCATCACATTCTATATTTTCACTTAGATATGGATATTTATTAGGTACTTTAGTCAGATTAGTCCAAATCATGTCACCTGCTACTAATTTCATAGTTTCATCTCCAAAAAATATACTTTTACTAACAATATTATTTTCATTATGTTTTTTAATTATGCATGTTTAGTAAATAAGCATATACTTTATCAATCAATTCTTTTACGTTTATATATCATAGTGAAACCAATAAAAGATATTATAATCCAAATTAATAATACAATAAAATTTTGTTTACCTATGGAAAATATGTTTTCATTACTGAACATATCATTCATTAATAATTGTGAATGATATGTTGGTAATAGTTTAGCAATATTTCCTAATGTCTCATTAGCCGCACCTAATGTAGGAATAAAATAGAATAATAGGATAACAGGCATACTGTTAGTTCCTGATGACATTACATTTTTGGATAGAATACCAACTATAGCACCGATTAATATCATTATAGTGGATATTAAAAATGCTACTACAATATACATGGGTAAATATTGAATTGGCGTTTCTAGAATAAAAAATATAGCTATATTAGTTATCCCAACAAGTATCCATGTTACAATAGCCTTACCTATTAAAAATTCCATTGGAGATACTGTAGAAAGCATTAGTGTTCTTAAAGTATTCTTTTCTTTTTCTTCTGCTATAAGCATAGCCATGGTCATTGGTGTAATCAAAGTTGAATTCATAACAAATATCAAAGATAATACTTGTGTGTTAAATGTTTTTTCAGAGCTCATCAGACTAAAAAATATTGCACCTACCAAAGGTATTAAGCTTACTACAAATACATTTACATTTCTTAATAAATCTTTTATTTCTTTTATAACTAATGTATTAACTCTTTTAATAGAAAATCCCATTATAATTCCCTCCCTGTCAAACTTATAAATATTTCTTCTAGATTAGGTTCATTTGAATGAATAGTCAACAATCTATCTTCTGACATCCATCTTCTTATCTTATCTAATCCATCTGTGTCTTTTCTAACAGTAACTTTCTCATTATTATCTTTCAATAACACTTCTATAGATTCCTTGGCATATCGTAATTTCAGTTTTTCTGGATTTCCTACCTCAACTATCTCTCCATTATTCAAAAAGGCTACACGATTACATAATTTATCTGCTTCTTCCATCCTATGGGTTGTCAAGAATATTGTTGTACCCTCTTTGTTTAGTTCAAGAAGTAATTTATGTATCTCATTAGCAGTTCCTGGATCAAGTGCTGATGTTGGTTCATCTAAAAATAGTAGTTTTGGTTTATGTATGAACGTTCTTGCCAGCATAAGTCTTTGTTTCATTCCTCTAGATAACTTCTTTACTACTTTCTTTTTATCTTTTAACAAGTCAACCCTCTCCAATATTATGTCAACTTGTTTTCTATCTACATTATATACATCTGCAAATATCTTAAGGTTATCTTGTACTGAAAGTCTTTCATATACTCCACTGTTATCTGACAGGATACCTATTTGCTGAAATATATTATTTTTTATTGATTTGATATTATTACCAAACAATTTTACATCTCCACTAGATGGTATCAGCTGAGCTGTTAATATTTTTATAGTAGTAGTTTTTCCTGCTCCACTTGGACCAAGAAATCCAAAAATTTCACCTTGTTCTACTGAAAAATTTATTCCTTTTAACACCCTGTTTTGTTTAAAATGTTTTTCAATGTTGTTCATTTCTATAATTTTTTCCATGAATATTGCTCCTTTCTGTAACTAAGTCACATTATGCCAGATTACTGGGCTTAGCACTACAAATCTGCCGTGAAAGGAGTGATATTAATGTTGAAATATGCATTTTTCAGGTTAAAATTATACTGTAAAAGGCTAAATGGAGTATATACTTCTCTGAATGAATCTAATTATAGATTAAGTATCTGCTTCAATTCTTCCATTCTTCCTTTTGACAATGGTATGGAACTTTTATTCTTATCATCCAATATGAGACTATAACTATTTCTTGTCCACGTAATGACTTCTCTTACTCTCTGAAGATTAACCAAGTAAGATCTATGACATCTAAAAAATCCTATGTGTTTTAATCTTTCTTCCAAATTGCTAAGTGTCAATGAACATTGAAATTTCTCTGTTCCTACATTAATATAACAACATCCATCCAGAGTTTCTATATAATTAATTTCCATAGGATTAAATAATATTATCTTATCATCTATTTTCGTTGGTATTTTATCTATTTTTATATTAGGTAATTCCATTTCATTCGTTTCATTGCTTTCTGTTTCTTTTCGTAGTTCATCTGGTGCTTGTTTTTGTTTATCGTTTTCATTGTCAATTTCGCTTTCTATAGGTTTCAATCCGTTCTCATTCAATATATAAGAATCTCCATCTAATAAAATCGTATCTTCAAGAGCTATAGAAAAAGCTAATATGGTTATTCCTAATGATTTCATATAGATTATATTTTCTCTAATGATACGATTACTCTGTCGGTCAAGATTAAGGGTAGGTTCTTGAATTAATAATATATTGGGCACACTAATAAAAGCTCTTGCAAAACTTACACGTTTTTTTTCAGAGTAAGTTAGAGAACCAATCTTATTCTTAGCAATGTCCAACAAAGCGAATCTAGTCATTACATCCTCTAAATCAGTAGCAGAATTATATAGTCCATGAAAAAATTTTAGATAATCTATGATATTCAATCTTTCATAGAATCCTTCTTCTTTATATATTACTGCTATATTTTGTTTGTTGTTCTTCATATATTCTTTCGGTGTCATATCTTCTAATAAGATATTTCCTTTTGATAGAATTATATTTCCTAGAATCATATCTATCATAGTCAATGCTATTTCTTCTGTACATTTAATAGTGATGCTCTGTCCTTTATCCAGTGTAAAATATATATCATCAATCAATGTTGTGTTCTTATCTTCTTTGGATACTCCTTCGAACTTTAATATATTCATATGTATTTAATTCCTCCTTAGTTAGGATAAACCATCACTTATTATATCTGTAAATCGAAAGAAAATCAAAGAAAACTAATGATTGAATTTATTGCAGATAAGTCAGAAAATAAATCTTTTTAGGATGTTTCTCATGGATCATTAAAAAACATATATGAGTGAGTTTATATCATTATTTAATCTAAGAAGAAGGGTTATTCAAGAATAGCTGTGTTGAATTTCGAGAAAACTACTTAAAAAAATAATTGCCAAAATTTCCTGAAGATACTTATAAGCAGTATGTGTTTAATGTTTATAGTAAAATAAATTTTAAAATAACTTGTAGTTTTGCTATTGGTTGTTTTATTAGTTAAAAGTGTTATATATCTCAAGAATATTTTAATACTTTATGTAATATTAATAATTATACAAAATGAGTCATTTAAACGCTATCGTTAACCTAAAGAGACTTTTATCTTTTCTCATATTTTTTCATTATTCTTTTAAATATATAACTATTAACTATCAAAAACACAATAATTATTAACGAATATATTAATATATGACAATAAAAATTTGTCTTTTCGTTTCCTAATTCTATTAATTCAGGTCTTCTGTTTAATAATATGGCAAAAACAAATATAATAGCTGAATCAATTATTTTTTTTACTATTATCTTTTTATTATTCATTCAAACACCTTCCATATATGAGTAGAATATAAGGAAATATTCACTTTGCTATTTCCTTATATATATTTATTATTAGTTAGATGCTAACCTTGGAGAACCATCATTCATAGATTGTGTATATACAATGTCATCATCACTCATTGTAGGACTATCATAGAATATAGTAACCCACTTAAATTGATAAGGTACTGGAACATTCAAATGTCTTTGGCTAGGGTCTAATATTACTCTAACATAATATTTTTTTGTATATATTCCACCAATATCACTAACATTTACTGTTTTATATTTAGTAATTATTCTTGTAATAGTTAATAAGTAAGCTGTTCCTCCACTAAGTGCACCAAGTAAAGCTAATGCAGTACTTTCAGCAATTTCGGCATTACGACTTTCTTCTGCTGTAAATGTATGCTTTACAGTACCTATATGCTTTACAATTTCACCACCCATTTGTACTATAGGTATTGGTAAATCTGATCCTCCTCCACCACTTGGTATTACAACACTACGAAGTGTAAAGGAGTTGCTAGCAGCATATGTATTGGAGGTTACAACCATTGTAATCAAAATGGATAAAATTAAGCATGTTATTTTTTTCATAAACTTTTTTCCTTTCATTAGTAGTATAATTTATTTATTGTATGCATACAATAAATAAATTATACTATAAATAAAAGAAAAATTCTGTCATATGTTGTCGTTAAATTATTTTTAATGTTATTATAGCCTATATATAGTTAAATGAGATAATTAAGGGTAATATTTTTAAAAGCGTCTAAGCTACAAAGTATAAAAGTTAATATGATGAGTTATCTTAAACAAAAATATATCATACTCTTCAAAGTTTGACTGAAGAAAATTATTTTGCTTTTAATAAGTGATAAATCAGGATATTCTAGTTGACATAAATATTACTACTTAAATTTAGTTAATATCTCTTTTAATATTGTACAAGCTTTTGCGTCGTATTCTTTAGCTTTATTAATTAAAAGAACTATTTGTTTTCTTACGTCTGGTTTAGCGAATATTCTTGTTGCTTGTTCGTCTTGCATGAAACCGCCTTTGACTTCGTTCATTTTGAAGGCACATTGTGCCTCTTCTCTAAACAGTGTTGCTACCTGTTCACATTCATCAGCTATGATTTCATTGTTATTGCCGACCCAGCTTATATAACATGCTGCATATGATCTTCCTTCACCGACCATTACTTGTGCATCACCTTGGCACATCATACGTTCAAACAGTAATGGTAGTATAGCATCATTTGGAAATTCATTATTGTCTGATATTGCATTAGACCATGCATCATAAGCGGCTTGACCTCCTGCATACTCAATTCTTTTATCCCTGTCAGTACTTTCATAACATATTTTTTCTGTGGTCATTATTCTAATAGCATCTTCTATTATATTTTTTGCATCCATTGGTTGGTTTTGTTCTTCACCAACAGCCATGACAGCTATTGTAGCTGGATTCTCCCACCAAGTATTACATATGAAATATCCTGATTCGTGAATCTTTATATCTTTTCTGAATTCCCTGTTTTCTTGGAAACAGTTCCATCCTAATAATGTTTCACCATTGTTTTGGTATCCTGTTATAAGACAAGCTTCTGGTGGTCCTATGATACCTAAGGCGATAACAGGTCTTCCCTGGTCTATTTCAACTTTTATGAATTCAATAAAATCTTTTCTACTTGCATTCTCTCTTTTAAGTATTTTATAGGTTCTGCCAGCTGCCTTAAATGCTCTTTTGAAAGCTTCATATTTATCTTCGTATATATTCATGATATCTACATTTCCGCCATCCCAATAATTGATATTCCATCTTAATCGAAATGCCGCTCCCGATGTAGCCATTATATAAGAATAGTCTATTTCTTGCCCCATATAGTTAAGACATGCTTTTAATGCTGTAGGAAAAGGTGTACATTCTTCGAATGAATATGCTACCTTTGGAACCCCATATAATATACAACTATTGTCCGTCTTTTCACGATTCCTCATTATATTTTCGACCTCCCTGATTGAATTAGATAAAAGTATATCTTCATTCTCTTCTAATATGACAGGTGCATACATTCCCATGAGAAATCTGTATCTTCCTACTCTACAGCCTTTTGTTCTGAATTCAGATGGAGTTATCTTAGTACACCTTTTGAAAGCTCTAGTAAAAGAATCATAATTATAAAAAGTATATTCCCCTGAAATATCTAGAAGGCTTTTATTGGTATGAATGATTTCAAATGCTGCATTAGCAATTCGTCTCATCAAAATATACCTTGATAACGATATATCTGTACATTCTTTGAACGTTTCTCTAATATGACGATATGAAAACCCTATAGTTCTCTCCAGACAAGAGTAATCTATTTCCTCTTTAAGTCTTGCTTCAATGTATGTTGCTGTTGACCATATAAAAAAAGAATAATCCATATTTTATCTCCTCTATATTAATTCTTCCGGAAGTAAATTTATTATATCATTAAATATATAGTAATACTCGACATTTTTGACCTTATATATTATTCATTAAATAATCTTTTCTGCCTATTAATCCTATCTACTACTTTCTGTTTAAATCCTTCTGGTCCAACCACTTTCAGAATTGGTCCATATGATAACAGTTGTATCAATAATTCCGATTCATCAAAGTCATAATAATATATTTTAACTCTGCAAGTATTCGTTTCTTCGTCATATTCTGAATTCCTTTCATAGTTGGAAAGATGGACAAAAACTCGTTCAAAGCCATTTCTTTCATTGTTTAAAATGATTTCTATTGGTTCAGGCATTTTATGATTATATATATACTCAGATATACCCGATGGATAACTGGCTGGTTCTATGATCTCTGCTCTTACTATCCTTGCCACATTAATCTTGCTATGATATATTATCTTACCTCTATTGATTAAAACTGCGTTCAGACGAAATTTATCATCTTTTGCTGAGTATTCTATTCTGTATCCTGCGTAACTTGCACTTCTTCTTACACCTTCTGCATTCAAGTATGTTATGTTAAGACATTTCTTATTATTAACTGCGTATAATAACTTTCTAAAATTATTAATGTAATCAATATTATCATAAGGGTCTCCGTCTTTTGCTTGACCTATGTAGATTATTGTATCTTGGTCAAACAATTCTTCTACATCTGCTAATTGTTCCTTTAATACATTTAATTCTTCTTCGTGTAAAAACAACTGTATTCTCTTATCCATCAATAATGTTTTTAACCATCTTAATTCCAGTGTAGTCAATAAAACCGATGGTTCCTTATCTAGTATAGATTCATAACCTTCTTTATTCTTGCTTAACAAGTTATAACTATCTTCATCATCGTTTATAATTCTAGGAGCTAGAGTCAGTAAAGTATCTCCAAATCCTTGGTTCCTTATCAAATCATAAATATACTCCACTGAAACGGTTTTATCCTGAGCTTCATTCAATATTTCACTTATCAATCTATAATATTTTCCGTATACTTCACTAAACAGACTCATTCCCTAACCCCCATACATTTCATACATGGCATCAATATCTCTTAAGAATCTTTTTTCTACAATATCATTAGAACATTTAAATGATATCATTCTTCCTATTAACGTTCTTAGCCAAGGCACCATTTCATTGACATCGTTGACTTCGATTGAATAGAGATATGTATTTTCACTTAACTTCTCTATAGTTCCATGTTTACCTTCTCTATGAAGTCTTTTCAATATGTATTCTTCATCATCAGCTATAATCAATGTTACCTCTAATTTTTCTAGTTTTTTTCCATTAAATATAGTAATACCCCAACTTTTCTCTAAACGCTCAGATAGATTTTCTACATGTAAATCATAGCTATCATCTATATCTCCAATTACTACTTCTTTTATATTATCGATTCTGTATGTTCCATATCGCTTATATTTATTGTTATATGCAGCTAGATACCTTCTACCGCTGCTCACATTATCTAATATTTTTAATGGTAGGACTTTTAATTTTATATTACTATTTCTTCTATAGGTACTTACGAACTCAATATTTCTATGCTCACCAATAGCCATTAGAATATTTAGCAAAATTTCATCATCTAGTGTATGAGCTAAATAAATATGACGGAAAGAAAATAGAGGTTTGTTTACAATAGAATTATCTACTCTATGACGAATAAAATTCCCTAGAACTCCAACTGGAAATACATTTTGATAATAACCACAGATGTGAAGTAGTTTATCAATAGTTTCTTTTGATAATGAATCAATTACTTGCCTATTAATATAGTAATGTAATGTTCTACCTTTTTTCATGCTATGTAAAAATCCTATTCCTGTAAGCTCTTTCAGTTTATTCCTTATAGTCATATTATCGGGTATCTTGATATCATCAAATATACTTAGATAATCGCTAACTATAATATCCGTAATTTCATTTAATGTCAGTCTTTCATCTATTCTTAAAATATCCAATATAATAAAATGTAACATGATATCATTCTTGGTAAATGTTTTTGTCATCCAAGTTATAAAAAGTGGATTCTCTTCTAAATCAACTGTATCAGCTGTTATAAATAATTTTTTACCTCTAACTGAATTATCATACCCTATATAACCAGACAAATAATTTTCTATCCTTCTTCTCTCGTTATCGTAACTTCGTCCACTTTTTGAACCAAAATCATTACGACATTTATAGCCATAAATGTGAAAATCCCTTAGATAATCTCTTATCTTTTCATAATTCTTTATTAACTCGTTGAACCCAGCCATATATATCACCTTCATTCTTATTCTACTAAAATCACTATCTGCATCGTGATAAACTTCTGTCCTATAAAATACTATCACTACAAAAAAGTCATGTCAATTTTAAGTTCGCAACTTTTTTTTAATGATAAATAATCAGCCAGATGGTAACATATGGTTCATGAGGATGAGATATACATAATTGATAAGGACGTGAGATAAATGTTTGTAAATTATAATAAAGAAAAAAATAGAATTCCTATAAAAATATGGGTTGAAGATAAAAGTAAAATAGAAGATGAGTGTATGGCACAAGCTACGAATTTATCTAATCTACCTTTTTTACATAAATGGGTTTGCCTAATGCCTGATACACATACAGGAAAAGGAATGCCCATAGGTGGAGTAATAGCAGCTGAAAATGTGATAATACCTAATGCTGTAGGAGTTGATATTGGTTGTGGTATGGCTTTTATCCAGACTAATATCCCTGTAAGATTATTAAAAGATACCAAAACACCTAATGGTTCATTACTTCAAGGCATCATAGGTGATATTCTTAGAAATATACCAGTTGGGTTTTCCCATCATACCAGTAGACAAGAGTGCACAATATTGGATGATGCTATTAAGAATCTTAATATATATCAAGATGCAAAAGAGCTGATTCCAGAAATTGAAGATGGATATTACCAAATGGGTACCCTTGGTGGTGGTAATCATTTTATTGAACTACAAGAGGATGAACAAGGATTGGTATGTATAATGCTTCATACTGGTAGTCGTCATTTGGGTTATAAGATATGTGATTATTACCATAAATTAGCAAGAAAATTAAACACTAGATGGTTCTCTTCTGTACCTGATGAACATAAATTAGCATTTCTACCTGTAAGTACCAAGGAAGGTCAAGATTATATCAATTGGATGAATCTAGCCTTAGGTTTTGCTAGTGAAAATAGAAGTCAGATACTTGATAATGTTATTAATATAGTAAATAAATGGGTTAAGAAACATTGTGATCTAAATACTGATTATACAGATTTGATTAATTGTCATCATAACTATGCTGCCATTGAACATCATTATGGTAAGAATGTCTGGGTGCATAGAAAAGGTGCAATACGTGTAAGAGAAAATGAACTTGGCATTATTCCAGGTGCAATGGGCTCTTATAGTTATATTGTAAAAGGCAAAGGTAATCCTGAAAGCTTCCAATCTTGTTCTCATGGTGCTGGACGATTGATGTCCAGAAAAAGAGCAATGGAAACCTTTGGTGTTGATGAAGTAATCAATGACCTAAAAGCAAATGAAGTAATAATTGGTAAAAGATCCAAGAAAGATATACCTGAAGAATCAAAGTTCGCTTATAAAGATATAGATACTGTCATTAATAATGAACTTGATTTGATAGAACCAATAAAGAAGCTGAAAACTATTGGTGTCGTAAAAGGTTAATTATTGGAAGTCTTCTTCCTTAATTATAAATTGTATTTTCTTCTATGCTAAGACTTTTAATGTCTTGCGGTGCCTAAGAGTTCTCTTAAGGTATGCCGAAGTGATACGGATAAAAGAGGTTAAGTACCTCAATTATGCTCGATTAGAGCACTAAATGGCCAGAACATCAAAAATGTTCGGGGTTCAAATCCCCAAGATTATGCAACCTTTATAGTTGCCCAAAAAACTTATTGATTTATCTAATTCCCTGCACAAAAATTATTATGAGTAACTTGATTCTAAGTTAACTCATATCTGGTTTTAAGTGCAACAGACCAAGTACTTGAGGCTATTGGGATACCGTTAGGATTAGAATATATCCAAGATATATCGTGTTCAGGATAGCACAACATCTTGAAACGTATATGTCTCCGATATACTATAACCCTTACTTAACATTAACTCCGCATTTGATTTGTGGGAATTAGAACTATTAACATACTAATCAACATATTGAAAGGAGATTATGCAATGAAATATTATATCAAAAAAACTGAAAGAGGCCTTCTTTTTAGAAATGGTGATTACATCAAGTCCCTTGACCCAGGAAAATATTCATTTCTATCCTTTCTAAAATATAAAGTTGTTATTTTAGATGTAACTAAACAACGTTTTAACGTTAAATTCGATCTAGATATATTAAAAGATGATGAAAAGCTATTAAGCGAACTAGATATTATAGATGTTAAAAATAACGAATTAGTTTTACATTATATAGATGGAAAATTATCTAACATATATGAAACAGGTAAGTATGCCTTTTGGAATATACATAAAAAAAATAAATTCAAGGTAATAGATATGATGGAACCTGAAGTCAGTAAAAATGTTGAATCAAATATATTCAATTCCAAAAATATCTTTCATCCAAAATTAAGAGACAAATTTGTTGAAATACATGTACAGCCATATGAGAAAGTATTGTTATTCTATAATAATACTTTCAAGACAATACTTGGTGCTGGAAGATATTATTATTGGACTAAATATGTTGACGTTACAGCTCAAAGTATAGATATGCGACAATGTCAATTAGATATGACTGGTCAAGAAATAATGACTGCTGATAAAGTGACGCTAAGATTAAACTTCTTTTGTCAATACAAAGTTAAAGATGTTATGAAGGCAACACTTGAAATCAAAAATTACGTGAACCAAATATACATTCTAGTACAACTTATACTACGTGAATATGTAGGCACAATAAAATTGGATGAACTGTTAAAAATGAAACAAGAAATTGGTGATTATGTCCTGTCAAGATTAAAAGAAAAGGAATCTGAAATGGGTATTGAATTCATATATGCCGGCATAAAAGATGTAATTCTACCAGGTGATATAAAAGACATACTTAATACTGTGTTATTAGCTGAGAAAAAAGCTCAAGCCAATGTTATAACAAGACGAGAAGAAGTGGCTTCCACTAGAAGCTTATTAAACACAGCAAAACTTATGGATGAAAACAAGACACTATACAAACTCAAAGAGCTAGAGCATATTGAAAAAATATGCGAAAAAATTGGTAGTATCTCACTTAATGGCGGTGGTAATGTCTTAGAACGATTAAATGAACTTTTTTAGACTTTCTATAAGATAGTAGGGGTTGTATTACAATACAACCCCTACTTCTATTTTCATAATGAAAATGTCATTTTACTATTATTGTAGCAGTAACTATGGTTTCACTTCCATTGACATGACCCTCTACAATGAAAGTTCCTTCCTTCATATAATTTTCTCTCTCAATACCATCCCATGCTATAGGTAAATCCATGATAGAATCATCACTTAATCTAGTAGGTAAATCCACTGGAAGTGTTGGTGCATAGCCTACCCCAGTTTCAACTTCTATAGGTGCAGTCTCTACTATGGAAACTTCATTCCTGTATACATCTAGTTCAGCAACACTTGCCCATCCACCATAACCTTCAATGGCTTCAAGTTTTACATACTTAGCTTCTGTTTCATTGAAAGTAATTGTTTTTGCATCATAATTAACATCCCAATTCCCTTCTGCTATTTTTATATAATCAATTCCATCATTAGATACATATAGTCTGTACTTGGATATTATTCCGTTATATTGACCAATCCTTGGCTGCATCTCTACCTTATTGATCCTATAAGTATCGTTAAGGTTTAGTGTAATTGATTGAGGCAGTGAATCTGATAAATCCCATTTTGTATGCCATAGAGTTCCTTTGTCCCCATCAATAGCATTTGAGGCAGGGTCCCAAGTCTCTTGACTTGTTGCTGTGGCAGTCATATTAGATTGTGATACTTTACTTAAATCCACTGGAGTTATCTCAGTTGGCTCAGATGGTAGATATTCAATTTCTTTTATAACAAGATCATCAAGGACGAAATCACTTGAATTTCCATTAACACATTTTATGCCTATCCAGCTATCTCCTGAATTAGATGCTTGGAATGATTTTGTGAATTGTGTAGGTTCATCAGCAAATTTTATAGGCTTGGTATATATTTGTGTCTCCCCGTCGCCAATTACAAATTCGTAAGCACCATCAGCATTAGTTTCGTATACAAAAGTCACTTCATAACATTGACCTTCAGCAAATCTTAGATTTTGAGGTATAGTCTGATAAACAAGTCCTGCTGATTCCTTGTGTGCTTTCAGTGACCAGTTACCGTTAATTACATCATCTATCTCTTTTTGGTTCCAGCCTTTTTGAGTATATGGAGCGTTAAGTTCAGATAGATGGGTTCTTGGATCATTGACACCACCAGCAGAACCTTTAACAAATGGATATATCCCTTGAACTATATTCTCAAAATCCTCTGCAAAATACACATCTTCCCCTTTAGCAACTTTTGTTGTCTTAACAACACGTAAATCATCAAATATGGCTGTATCCGTACCTGCTTCTGTTTTTAAATATATAGTAGCTGAGTCACTACCTGATTGAACGTCAAACAATACTCTCATTCTCTGCATTTTGGTATTGTTTTTTGAATCAGCCAAGATATAGTTATAAGCTATGGAATTATCTGTGTAGTTGGAATTGTCATTTCCATCACTAGTCATCACACCAATAGATGAACGTCTATTTCCTTTTACTTCTACATATACTGAAGCCGCATATGTTCCCTCTGATAAACCAGTAATCTCTTGGCTTATAGTTGCACCACTACCATTTTCTATTACTAATTCGTATTGTGAAGAATCATTACGTTTCACTGACACTCCTTCTCCAGTGACTGTATAATCATCTAAATCACCATTATTGAATCCAGGGTCTTTGATAAGCGTTCCTTGCCCAAAATCAACATTTTCATGTACCTGTGCATCTTGCTTATACACTACATATGGTGTAGCTGGGTCTGCATTAATAGTTATTTGTCCCTGAATAACTTGAATATCTTCAATTAATTCTCTACCTTGGTCAGTAAGTTTGTATAACTTGACTGTATCAAGCCCGTCATAGCTTAAAGGCAATTTCCAGGTACTAGTACCACCATTTTTATTATAGTGATATAATTTTTCTTCTGTAGCTGGGTCCCATGGTAATAGATATTTACTTCCTTCTAGAACCTTGATACCGTCTTTTGTAATGATTTTTGTTCCTGTCTTATTACTTACACTTACATTGTCGGTAAAATTAATAGTATCAGATTCCCATTCTATTATAGGAAAATGTTGTAGATATTTCGTTGGCATATTAACCTCAAATACAACTTTTATAGCATTGTCAAAGTTCTTACTTCCCTGCCATCCTTCGTAGTCAGTTACTTCTGCCCCACCAAGAAGTTCATTACGTGCAATCCATGTATCTTTTTGGTGATTACGTATGAATCTGGCTATTTTACTGTTGAAGCCTTTCATATCCTGTCCGCCGTAATTATAATCTACAGCCCAGTGATACCAGATAGAATCTTCTTCTAATGTATTAGGAAATTCAGTAGTCATAGCCCAACCTAGTGAATTAATCTCTCTAGCTAGCCTTCTTCCATTCCATCCATTCTCAAACCAAGCATCAGCGTAAATGAAGTCAAGGTTTGGCACTTCTTCTTTCAACGCTCTGAATCTATTCAATCTGTTATTGGTAGTAGCTTCTCTTCTCATTGTTGGTTTATCAAAATCATATGATGGATCCAACCAATCCCAACCTGGTTTATTTATGTTAACTAATTCATTGTCAAATGCATAAGCCTCAGGGTGAGCACCTGTTGCGGATATATGAACACCGAAAAATCCATTGTATTTATGACCTTCATCAATCAATGTATTCATATCACAAGCTCCACCTTGGCGAATACCAATATGTCCTGCATAATCTGGATGTGCTGAATCGTGTCCTTCTGATTGATAGCCCTTAAGCTCTACAAACTGTCCAAGTCCATCAGTAGCCAGATATAATCTTTTTGTTTCGTCTAGAGTTTTTAAGAATGGATTGGTTGCTTGACTTGCAAAATTAAATGGTATCCTATGTATCAATAAATCTGGTACTTTTTCACTAAACTTTGGATTGTTCATTATTTCACGAAATGCAACTGCTCCATCCTGCCAATCAACACAATCGTCATTATTGGCATTACCGGTAATAATCACTTTTACACTTGGTAATGGCTCTACTTCATCAATTTTGTCTGGTCTGTATAACCAAGAAGCACTCCAGATTCCTGTACTGTAATAACCTGTTTTTCCTACAGTCTGCTTCTTGATTCGCTCATTATCTCTATCGCTGCTATAATCAGGTAATGCGTTAGTCCATATAGTTCCTGCTAACTGGTTAGTATTAATAATTGCATACATATAGTTAAGGGGTTGATTATCTACAGCTACATTGTTCTCTACAGATGTAAAAACGTCACCACTGCCACTTACTGCATTATACATGCGTGTCCCTGCAAAAGCTGCACCTTCTTGATTGCTATGTACAGCTAATAAGCTGTGATTAGGTATTTCAATATTCTTTGCTAAGGTATTTCCATTTTCCATAATACCAGTAACATCAAAGAATAGTTTATTATCTACTACTTCCAACTTGATTGTCATAACCACATCTATATCAGTGATGTTAAGTGTATACTCGGCTTGATTATCATTTACTTTGGAAAAATCAACTTGCGGTTTGTAATTCACTCCATTGATTTTGATGCTATCCAATGTACTCTCTTGACCATACATTATTTCTCCTGAAGTCATTTGATATTTTTCCACTCTTGGGAAATTCTTATCTATAATGACAGTCATTTGATTAGAACTGATAGTTGTCATATTACTGTCCAAAGTTTCTGCAACCCCAGATGCAGTCAGTTCTTGTTGTTTTTCCTCATTGATAACTTCTTTAGCTGATACTGGCATAAAAACTCCAAAAACCTGTAAAAACATGAGTACAAAAGATAATACCATCACCTTTGTTCCTCTTATTCTTTTTCTTTTCATATACCTTCTCCTCCTTGAAAAATAGATTTATATTAACTCCCTATTCTTTTACAGCTCCAGCAACAATACCATCAAATATGTACTTCTGAAAAACAATGTATAGAGTAACTGTTGGTATCATTACTATTATTACTGCGGCACTTAATTGAGGCCATGCCCCGCTTCTCTGACTTGCAAAACTCATCAACATGGTTGTCAACGTACGTTTACTTTCTGATGGCATATACAAATAAGGAATATACATATCATTCATTACTTCAACTGCCTTAAGTATACCTAAAGTGGCAGTAGCTGGTATTACCATTGGAAATATGACTTTCCTGTATATGGTAAAATATGAAGCTCCATCAATCATTGCACTTTCATCAATACTCATAGGTATTTGATTCATGAATTGGAGATAGATGTATATCTGCATCAAATCCGTTCCTATGTATATGACTATTGGTGCTAACAGAGTATTATACAAGCCCACTTTAGTTATAATTCCAAACCTTGCTATCTCTGTAACGAAACTTGGTACAAGCATACCCATTAAAAATATTAAAAAGTACACTTTTTTAAGTTTGAAATCAAAACGACTTAAAATATAGGCAATCATAGTTGATAATACTGCATTTACCACTACTGAAACAGTTACTAGAATAAGTGAATTCTTAAGTCCTGTAAGTACATTTCCTTTCTCAAATACAAACTTGAAATTATCCAAGAAAAATTGTGTAGGAGGTTTCAAAGGAAATTCTGAACCAATCTGAAATTGTGTTTTGAAAGAAGCAAAAACAGTAACCATAATAGGTAAAAATACAATTATAGTAATACCTAAGAAAAAAATCATTTTTAATACTTCAACCAAGTTTCTTTTACTTTTATATTTGTTATTCCTTTTCATCCAATCACCTCTTCTCTGATATTACCTTTTTCTGTATAACGCTGATTACTACTATCATCAACAATAAAACCACTGCCATGGCTGACGCTTTACCAAAATGGCTGTAAGTGAATGCTTGCTGTATTGTATACAGAGTAAAAGTTGTACTTGATTTTCCCGGTCCTCCACTTGTCATTACAAATGGAATATCAAATATCATTAATGCACCTCTAACATTCAAGAATAGTATAATCTCAATTACTGTTCTAATGTTAGGTATAACTATTTTAACGAATAATTGGAACGAATTAGCCCCGTCGACCTTAGCAGCCTCTAACATCTCTCCCGGAATTGATTGAATACCTGCTAGAAATAATATGACGTGTATACCGCAGAAACGCCAAATTGATACAGCAGCCAATGAGAAATTAACTGTTTTCATATTACTGATCCATGATACAGGAGCAGCTCCAAACAATTCTAGGATTGAGTTTAATACTCCTCCTTGAGAACTATAAAGAAATGAAAACATATATGCCACTGCAACACCATTAATTATATATGGCAGGAAAACTATTCCTTTGAATGTCTTAGAAAATCTTACTCTTTTATCTAATAAAAATGCTATAAACATTTCTATAGGAATAAATAGTAGATGAATCACAAAATAAGTACCATTGTTCCTCAAACTAACCCATACATCACTGTCTTTAAAAACATCTACATAATTATCTACTCCAACATATCCTATTGTCTTGCTCATACCATCCCAATCAGTAAAACTTAGATGAAAAAGTTTGAACAAAGGAAATATCACAAACACTGCCAATAGGATAGTAGGAATAACTAAGAAACTTACAATTATTATATTTTTTTGTCTATTTCTATTAGTTAACATATATACTGTCCATCCCCTCTATATAAGGTAAAAAGTTATCACCGATTATTGTTTCAAATAAAGCTTTGAAAGAAAATAATATAACTTCTTTCAAAGCTTTGTCATTATAATTAAAATAAAGAATCCCTCTAGATTATATGCAACTTATTTATTTCTTGCATCTTTCCATTTCTTATTCATATCGCTCATCATCT
The DNA here is from genome assembly GCF_054408565.1 of Vallitalea sediminicola. Taxonomy (NCBI): domain Bacteria; kingdom Bacillati; phylum Bacillota; class Clostridia; order Lachnospirales; family Vallitaleaceae; genus Vallitalea; species Vallitalea sediminicola. Next base: position 10,752 of record NZ_BTPT01000046.1, on the reverse strand, counting down.
TTTCAAAATCTACGCCCGCCAACATATCTTGTCCCATACCTTTTACATCAAAACTTATGGTATCAGCTATTTTCTTATATTCTTCATTTCCTGCATCATATACTACATATTCCAGATCAACGCCTTTAAATGCTTGGTTGAAGAAAGGTATGTCTGCACTTACATCTTTCATAGTAGATAATTGTTGTGTGTAATCCACATATTCTTTATAGTATTCACTCATATAAAACCAGTTGATGAATTCTTTTGCTTCAGCAATATGCTTACTTGTTTTTGGAGTACCCATGAAGCCTTCAGCAGTTGTAATAACATTCAATGGTTCGTCTTTTGATTCACGTACTGGAAGAACGAATATACCAAGATCTTCATCTTTGTTACCACCCATAGTGTCATATTCTTGAGCAAACCATTGTCCAGCTGCTAACATTGCACCTTCACCTGCTAGGAACATAGCTTTTTGTTGATCCCAACCATATCCAAGTGGATCGTTTCCACATACTTTTGCATCATAGAGTACTTTAATCTTAGAATATGCTTCATAGAAAGGTTCGCCCTTGCTGAATGGTTCATCTTTTGAAGCCATATCACTCCAGTATTTTCCATCATCAGCTTGTAACAATGGCATGAATTCATTGAATGGGTATGTAGTCCAAGAATCCTTTCCACCAAGTAATAGTGGTATGTATTCATCTTTTTCCTTGATTGTATTGGCAATATTAATGAATTCATCCCAAGTTCTAGGAATGTCTAGATTATATTTTTCAAAGATATCTTTTCTATAATAAACAAATTCATTAAATGCTCCTTGTGGAATTCCTATAACGTTACCATCTAGCGCATAATCAAGAGCTACATTATTATTCTTAGTAGCTTCAAGCTCATTTAATGGTTCCATTATTTCTTTGTATGTTAGTAGATTACTCGCTCTTACCAAGAATACATCTGGTAATTGATTAGCTGAATTTCTTATTTTCATTGTATTATCATATTCTGTTGGCTGTATCTGTTCTACTTTGATAGTTACATTAGGATGATCTTTTTTATAAGCCTCACTAATGCTGTTTATCCCTGTAAGATATTCATAACCAACTTCATTCCATAGTACAAAAGTAAGAGTTACAGGTTTCTTATTAGTTTCCTCGTTGTTTTCTTTTTGAACATCTTTGGAAACTTCTTTGCCCCCATTGTTATCTTCTTTCTTTTGGCATCCTACCCCAATGATACTTATCAATAAAGTTAAACATAATAAAACACTTAGCCTTTTGAATGATTTCATTTTCATTCCCTCCTTGAGTTTATATAAGTAATTACCTTATATGTAATTTCATATATATCTTACAATATTATTTGGTAATTTTTAATGATTTATAGTAGGCTATTCATGATATCTTTTATGCAATTATTTACTAATTATTTTATCTGCCAATAATATTTTATGGATTTCATGATATTTATTGTTTTTATTGATATTTTTTTGTGCTTTATTTCAATATTTATAACTTTTTATACTGTTTTGGACTCATACCCACAATTTTTTTGAAGGTTCTGCTGAAGTGTTCAACATTAGCATATCCTACAGAATAGCAAATCTCATATATCTTCATATCTGTATCCGATAATAATAACTTCGCTTTTTCTATTCTTTTTTTCGTTAGATACTCTGTAAATGTAAGATTTAGGTCTTTAGCAAATATCTTACTGAAATATGCTTCACTGAGGTGAACATGCTCACATACATTCTTGAATGTGATCCTCTCCATATAATGCTTTTCAATGAATTGTTTTGCTTTTTTACTAGATGAACTTATTCCTAGGTATCTATCCTCTTGTAGATAATTGAATATATCCTCTACTAAACTTTTTATCCATGCATTCACTTCATCAACAGTTTCATATATCTTTATATGCTCATAAAAATCAACCTTTTCATTAGGAAGACTGTAATCAGTATCTATATCATTTATGTACTGTGAAATGAGGAAAAACAATTCCATATATGGTATGAGGATATCATTTATTTTTTTTATCTTGAACGTACTGATAATCTCAAATATCCTATCTAGTTCTTGAAAAGCAACCTGCTTATTTAGGTTGTCCAATGCTTTCAATAATTCTTTTTCTTCACCTATAATGCTATGTCTATTACTTTCTTCTACATATATAGCATCTTTTGGAAATATATTTTTTCCTTTTCCCAATATAAATCTCAACTGTACATTTTTTTTTGCTTGTGTATAAGAAAATGGTATATAGTCATATCCGCTTTTTATATCACTAATCCCAATGCTAGTCTTAATATTTACTCCATTAAAAAGTACATGCCTGACACCTTCCAAAATTTCATTGATTTCATTGTTTATCTTAGACAGGCTATATGACTTGCTTGATAGAATGATAATATATTCCTTTGAAGACATTGGAAGTACTTCTCCGAATTCCAATTTATTCAATACTTGATCTATTGCTCTTACAACACTTCTCTCAAAATCCTTAATACTATTTTTATATCTATTTTCAATCTGTTGAAAATCATCTATTAGAATACACAATACCGCCAAGTTATTATTAACCAGTCTAATTGAATACTCAGATATATCTTGATCAATATCATAATTTTCTCTGTCAAATAATAAACCCTTTATAAATTTATTTTTGTCTTTCTTAATCTGATTTTGATTTTTCTTAACTTTCTTATGCTTATTTATAACAGTAAGCACTAATTCTAGTACTTGCTCAGGTTCCATTTCTCTCTTAAGTATATAATCAGTTACCCCATATTGAAAAGCTTGACGAACTAAGTGAAAATCATCGTATGCACTGAGTACGATAACTGCAGGATTGATTGACATTTTTTTTAATTCTTCCAGTAATTTCAATCCATCCATAACAGGCATATTAATATCTGTTATAATAACATCTATATCCATATTATCTTTTATGATATCCAATGCTTTTTTCCCATTAGCTGCTTCCAAACTCATATCAATGTTGTACTTTTCCCATTCTATCAATGTTTTTAACGCAAATCTGAAAATAGGTTCGTCCTCTACAAGTAATATTTTATACATCACTTTTTCCTCCTTCATTTATTATAGGAAGTATTAATGTAACTTTTGTATATTTCATATACTCACTATCAATTGTAATACCATATCCTTCTCCATGATTCAATTTTATCCTCCGCATTACATTGTTTACACCTATATGGTTAAAACTTTTTCTGTCTTCACTTTTTTGACTATTGATTATGTCATATATTCTTTCTTTTTCAATACCTATCCCATTATCTTCTATTTCAAAAATCAATAATTCTTTCTTTATGTAACCTCTAACTTTTATGATACCTTTTCTGTCTATTTTACTAATTCCATGATGGATAGCATTCTCTATAAGAGGTTGTAATGTAAGCTTTATCATATATAACGATTCTATTTCCTCACTGATGTCATATTCAACTGTGAATAGTTCATCAAATCTGACTTTCATTATGTATAGATAATTATCAAGATATTCTATTTCTGTTTTTACCTTAATCAATGAATTATTATGTTTAAATATAGCAGACAGGAGTTTCATAAAAGCATCTGTCATATTTTTGATTCCATCTACTTTTGCTATCATTGCCATAAGTCTTATTGATGATAATGTATTATATATGAAATGAGGTTGAATCTGAGCCTGCAAGGCTTTCATTTCTTCCTTTCTTTTCTCCTTTTCTTGTATGTCCCTTTCAATAATCAATTGATTTATCTCGGATACCATATTATTGAAAGATTCACCCATCTCAACTATTTCTGAACTACCTTCTACAACAATCTTCTCATCAAAATTCCCCTTTTGCACACTTTTCATCTTACTGATTAATTGTTTGATTGGAGTAACTATGTCTTTGATAAAGAAAACAGCAAAAATAATGAATAAAATAATTATGACTATGTAGATTAAAACAAAATACATCATTACCTGATTCATCTCACTGGTTAACATATTGTAATCAATTATATTCACTAGTAACCATTTATCGTTATTAGTTGAATAAGTATAAATCATACTCTTTTTATAATTGATCCATATATTATTATAACTGCTCTTAACACAATCTTTATTGAATACACCGCACTCCTTAATATCTTCCTTTGAGATTTTATTATCTGATGATACGATAATATCATTATCTTTATTTATTAGTAATCCTGTTCCCATCCTATGATTTTGATATTTGGTATATATGGAATCTATACTCTTGGGCATAAAAACAAAACAAACTACTTCAACTTGATTCTGTTCACCTAAGATATCTGGACTCATAGTAAAAAGTAATTGTTTTTGACTAAGTCCAGTACTAATTAGTTCTTTTGTTTCTTCTGGCATTATGATTCTACCTTTATTCTTAATGGTTTCACCATACCACGCTTCTTTTCTCAAAGTTTTCTCATCTTCTATTAAAGGACTTTTGAAGTAATAATGTTCACCATCTTTATAAAAGAAAATAACTGAATATATGTCATCAGAACAATTCAACAATGAATTTATTTTAGAATTGACTTGATTGGATAAGTCTAAACGCTGATAACCTTCAGCTTCAGATTGTTTCATCTTAGACACTAGATCGATAATCTCAGAATCGTTTCCTATCATCGCACCTTTTAAAGAAATATTATTTAACTCATCCTGTATTCTTATAGACATCTGTTCCATTGTTTGCAGAACCATCTCGGAATAGTGATTTACAAAGATATTTTTATAAGCCATATTCAGTAGAAAACTAATTAATAATACAGGTATAATAATCAATAAAATAAAATTCAAAAAATACTTGGTAGTAATGCTTTGCCTTTTAACTACTTTTTTCCCCATAATTGTCCCCCTGTTGTTTTATCATGGTAGTATATGGTCATTATTATTAATTATAACAAAAACCATCCATTTTTTTAACATTTGGATGGTTTTTTTTATGAAAATATTTATAAAAAAAGAATGATACCAATATTGATACCATTCTTTAATTATTTATTCTATTGTCCAAGTAACCCATTATAAAGTAGATTGACTAATTCGCCAGTTCCACCTTTATTAGTGCCAGTGGCTGGAACATGGTCACCAGTTAATTCCCAGAATATAATACCTCCATAGTTATTATTAATTACGTAATCTATTTTTTCTTGTAAGGAGACAGCATCCTCGTAGGTATACATTTCCCCTTTGTTTTCACTATATAGATATGGAACTTTTGAAATTGGGTCACGATATTTTTGGAAAGAGTTGTCTTGTTCTTTGTTTATCATATCATAGTATGGATTATTACCAGCATATCTTCCACCATCCCATATACCATGTGCCCCATAAGTACCTGTATGATTAGTACCAGAACAAGTTGCATACAATCCTGGCAAAGTGCTTATTGGTCCATTGTTCTGTACTTTTGCCCATCCTCTTGAATAGAATGGTGAACCTAGAACTAGTTTATCAGCTGGTATACCAAAGGTTTTTAGATACTCCATTGCTTCATGTACTGTGTATTTCTTAGCTAATTCAACATTAGCTTCAACTTGAACAGGGTCAGTATATAATGTTTGGAAATATGATCTGTAAGCATTTTCTGCATTTGTATTAAAATACATTGGTGATTGATGACCTGTTATGCCTTCCCAAGCACCATGCATATCATAGGTCATAACATTGATAAAGTCTACATATTGTGCATATAGATTAGGCTCCGTCTGGTCTATTTTATCTTTACCGCAACCTACAGCAGTAGTTACATAATAATATTTTCCATCAGTAGTACCTGCTTGATCAAGAGTAGTTCTAAGTTGTTGTAGTAATAAAGTAAAAGTCTGTTTCTCATCTGGAGTCGCATAAGGTGTACCTAAATCATTAGGATTATCAACTGTATCTCCTGCACGATAGAATGTAGGATATTCCCAATCAATATCAACACCGTCAAAGTTCCATTCTCTTAGAAAGGCAACTACACTAAGAGCGAACTTCTCTCTTGAAGCCTGCGTAGCCGCAACATTATGAAATTCTGCTGACCTTGACCATCCTCCTACTGAAATAAGAATATTAGTATTAGGATATTGCTGCTTCAATTTCTTGAACTGACCTAAACATCCTTTGTAAGGAGAATTCCAAGGTTCTCCTAATGACATTTCTTTAGCTGCCCATTGATCAAAACATGCTATTTCCCCATTTTTGATATCTGCAAAAGCATAATTAATATGAGTAACTTTATCCCATGGAATATCAGATGGTTTATATTGATTATGTCCTCCATAAACTCCCCATTCAGGATAATAAGCAACTATCCTTTTACCAGTTGGTGGAGGTGTTGGATCTGGGTCTGGGTCTGGGTCTGGATTAGGATCCGGGTCTGGATTAGGGTCTGGATCAGGTGTTGTAGTTACCAGCCATAGTGATTGAACATTAGGTGGCTCCCATCCTACTAATGATGTATGATTCTGCCTACATTCATAAACTGTACTATTATAAGTTACTAAGTCCCCAACACTATAACTTACTCCAGCCTGCCATTCATTGATCTGTTGTGCCTGCGTACTAGTACTTGTGATTGTTGTAAAAAGTAATAGAACCGCAATAATTAGAGTCATAAGATTGTGAAATTTCTTCATGATAATTCTTCCTCCTATTTTTTTATTTCTTTTGTCACTAATGGGTATTAATCTAGCCAATTCTAGTTAAACCTATTGCCATATGAATATATTTAATAGATTAAATATTCATGTAATAATCTATCTAACCAAAAAAATAAAGAAGGAATATTTTTTTTTTTTTTTTATTATTAATGTAGAAGGAATTTGAAGATAAGTTTATAAATAATTGTTATTTTATTAGATAATATCATACGTTAACTTTAGATACTAGAAGATAATCTTGTTCTTTATTGCACAATATTGTCCTTTATCAAACAATCTAAAAAGCTTATGGATTATTAACATCATAAGCTTTTATTATAATTATTACTCTATATTTAATTTTATCTATCTATATTTCTCTTCCTTAAGAGTTTTAAAATATTGTTTAGTCTCAAATGATATGACTCCACTTAGACCAATAATTCCAATAAGGTTAGGTATAGCCATTAATCCGTTTACAATATCAGCTATAACCCATATCAAGTCTAATTTTAGGAAAGCCCCTACTCCAACTAATCCTATAAATATTAATTTGTATGGTACAATGCCTTTAACTCCAAATAGATATTCTGTACATCTTTCTCCATAATAATTCCATCCAAGAATTGTTGTAAATGCAAAGAATATAAGTCCTATAGTTACAATGAATTCTCCACCAGCTATAGGTAATCCTTGTTTAAATGCCAAGTTAGTCATTTCGGCTCCAGCAAATTCTGACTTAAAAGCACCTGTCATAACTAATGCTATACCTGTCATGGTACATATTATGATAGTATCAAAAAAAGTACCCGTCATAGATATTAACCCTTGTTTAACACATGAATTAGTCTTAGCCGCAGCAGCCGCTATTGGAGCAGAACCAAGTCCTGATTCGTTGGAAAATACACCTCTTGAAATTCCATTCTGAATAGCCTTCATTACTGTTGTCCCTAAGAATCCACCAGCAGCAGCCATAGGTGTAAACGCACTATTTATAATCAATGAAACGGCACTTGGTACAGATTTTATATTATATATAATTATTGTAAGAGAAGCAATTATGTATAAAACAGCCATTATAGGAACTATAAATTCACATACACCTGAGATACTTTTTATTCCACCTAATGTAACGAAAGTCACTAACAATGTCAATACAACTGCCGTCACTACAATTGGAACATTAAAAGTGATTTTCACAGCAGTTGTAATAGAATTGATCTGTGTAAATGTCCCTATGCCGAAGAATGCAACCCCAATACCAAATATCGCAAAAAGCTTAGCAAGAAATTTATTACCTAAACCTTTTTCTATATAATACATAGGTCCACCTGACATCTGACCATTTTTATCAATCACTCTATATTTTACTGCCAATAAGGATTCAGCATATTTAGTTGCCATTCCAAAAAATGCAGCAATCCACATCCAGAAAAGTGCTCCTGGACCTCCTGCTTTCATAGCTGTTGCAACTCCAACAATATTACCTGTACCTATAGTCGCTGCTAAAGCAGTGCATAATGCTGCAAAACTCGATACATCTCCCTCAGCTTTATTATCTTGATCCTTGCCAAATAGATATTTAAGTGCTAAAGGTAGTTTAAAAACCTGTATTAGTCCAAGTCTAATGGTAAGATATAATCCTGTTCCAACCAACAATATAAGTAATGGGGGCCCCCATACCACGCTGTCGATTCTTTTAAATATTTCAATCATTGTATCCATTAGAAATCCTCCGTCTTTAATAATTTATGTCTTAGTATAGGAAAATATAGTATCTCCTTGCAATAAAAAAAGCCAATGGTATGATTCCATGGCTTGAAAATAAGAAAAGCCAAATCATATGATTTGACCTCTGGTTACAAAAATATATTCTATCGTGAATATATCCTCTGTCCTTTTACCTGAGAGTTTCACTAATTATTAATTAGTTTTCCCCTTCGGTGCTCATTAAAGAGTCTCTCCAGAGGTTCGTCCAATAGCGGTTGATAATCTTCCGCAATCTTCATCCGAACATATTTACTTTTACATACATATTATAACAGCATTTCTTATTTTGTAAATATAAAATTTTTAACAACTACTAAATATTAATTAAGCTATGGTTTTTATGTATGTCATCAATAATTGAACACCGATAGCTAATACAAGAGAACATACAGCTGTAATAGGTCTTACAGTACGTTCAGAAATATTTAATATCTTACCTCTTTTCTCTGCTTTAGCAATTAACATTATGATGAAGGCATTAACCAAGTTATTGATTATTAAGAATTTCAATAAATATTCTTGTGGACCTTTACTAATCATTCTAGATGGAATACCAATATTAAATAGAATAATAGCATCTATAAAATATATAATTCTCCAAGAAAAACCTGCAAATAGTGCACTAGTTAGTCCAATCTCCTTGTTTTTCTTAACACTCCATGTTACTAATGCCATTACACTTAAGCCTTCTAAAATAATAGCAAATGCTGGATTAATAACTTTCACTGGATGTGAAATAGGCATTAATAAATTGACTAGTTTAATAATACCAGCTATCAAACTTGAATAGAATATCACTGAAATATTATTACTTTGCTTATAAGCTTTACGTAAAATACAATAACCTATAGGAAACATAATACAGCCACTAATACCAATAGTACTCAAATTCAATAGATAACCAAGTGTTGCTTCTGCGATACCCCAAATTCCTCCAAAAAATAAAGCGTAAATTAATGTACTTTTTAATCTGCCTTTCATTTTTTAACACCCTCCAATAAATTCATAATATTAAATTAATATACTAGTATTAATTATATATTCTATATTTATTATATCACTTAATTTGCTATTGTTCAATTAATTCAACATATTTTGCAATCAACTATTTATTGTTCTATTTTTAGTAAAATGCAAATAAATATTAGTTGTTTTGTAAAAGCACTTAAATATTAATTGTTATTATATAAAAAAACTAATAATTTTAATGTGACATTTTTCTTATTATATGTTAGTATATTTTTTGCTTTGTAATATTATTGATATTCCTGAAATATAGATAAAAGGAATCTATAATAATATGATCTGTTATTGAATAATACCTTCTACTTTATAGACTTTTTTATATAATTCATTCCTTATTCTCTTAAATTCTTCCTCACTGATCTTAGAGGGATATGACATGATAAGTAGAGGTACGCTTTTTTTATTCTTATCATAAGCTGGCTGAACATAATCATAGTTATTAAGTATCAATCCTAATCGTGTATAGAAGTCTATTCTTTTTTTAGCTTCATGTGTATTTGGTTCTTCGACTTCTAATATTATTTTATTGTTATTATCTATGATTTCTCTGATTATATTACTTCCATAACCCTTTCCTCTACTATTCTTGTCAAAAGCTAAATGCTCGATGTAAACGAAATCACTTAGATCCCAAGTTGTATAAAATCCTACAATTATATTATTATCTTTTACAGGATACCAACTATATTTATCCTCTTTCATTATATCCATCTGCTGTTTTAAACTTCTACGTTCATTCTCTGGAAATGAATCGCAATATATGTTCCAGATTGCTTCAAAATCTTCCATTTTAATCTATTCTCCTACGTATATATTTAAAATAAGGGACTGTTTTAGAATACTAATAAGTATTTTAACAGCCACCTTTTTTAATCTAATTTGTTTATAGTTCCTCTTTAATTTAAATAAATTACTTTTTCAGATGACCATTCTATATCATCAATTTTCTTTGACCATTCTTCTTTGTTATCAATTTTTATAGTTATTTTTTCATCATCAATATAATACTCTAAATTACCAATATCAGTATCGTTTTTATCTAATTTTATTTCATACATTTTATCTGTATCGATTTCATAAAAGTAGACAGTATCTTTTATTTGTTTTCCATCTTGCCCTTCTTTAGTAAATACTAGTGTATCGTTTGTTGTTTTATATGAAAAATACATATTCCTGAATAATACAGTTTTATCATCATCTACTCTAATTAAATTGCTATCATTATCCATGTATAATACAACTGCTCGTCCCTTAATATCAGATATACTGACTATATCATAAAAATTGTCCCCTATTACATCAATGTCATTAAGTTAAGAAA